>NZ_JADPZX010000004.1 GCF_015712165.1 Streptomyces spinoverrucosus
GTGGCGGGGTGGCTTCGAAGTGATGATGGGCGCGGCATTGAAGTGATGGCGGGGGATGGGCTTCGAAGTGATGATGGGCGCGGCATTGAAGTGACGGCGGGTACGGCCTCGAAGCGACGCCAGGCGCGGTCCCCGATGTGACCGGGGCGCGGCCCCCGGGTTAGCCTGGCGTCCGGCCGCGTTGCGCGCGGCGCGGCGGTGGGGCCCGCCGTACCCGAACCGCGGCGTCGATGCCGCCAACGGTCCCTATTCGCGATGGCAGGTGCCCGCATGTCCGGGCCCCGGGCGAGTAGGAGACGTACGACCATGACAGCCCCGAAGCCCGAGCAGCTCGGCGTCCCCCGTCCCAGCCAGGCCCCCGTCCTCGTCGCCGTCGCCGTCGGCGGCGGGATCGGTGCGGCCGCCCGCTACGCGGCCGCCCTGTGGTGGCCGGCGCATCCCGGCGGCTTCCCCTGGGCGACGTTCTGGGTCAACGTCGTCGGCTGTGCGGTGATGGGCGCGTTCATGGTGATCGTCACCGAGGTGTGGTCCGGCGCCCACCCACTGCTGCGCCCCTTCTTCGGCACCGGTGTGCTCGGCGGCTTCACCACCTTCTCGACCTACGCCCTCGACATCCACAACCTCGTCGGGAGCGGCCACCCGCGCACCGCACTCGCCTACCTCGCCGCGACAGTGGCGGCGGCCCTGACGGCCGTATGGCTCGCCACCGCGGCCACCCGCGGGGCCCTCACCCGGAGGCGGCGATGATCGGGACCTGGCTGCTGGTCGTCGTCGGCGGCATGATCGGCGCCTCACTCCGCTACCTCACCGACCGCTACCTCACCGCCCGCGCGGTGCGGTCCCGGCACGACGCCCGCTTCCCGTGGGGCACCTTCGCCGCGAACGTCACCGGCTGCCTGGTCCTCGGCCTGCTCACCGGCGCCGCGACCGCCGGAGCCGCCGGTTCCCACCTCCAGGTGCTCCTCGGCACCGGCCTGTGCGGCGCGCTGACCACGTACTCGACCTTCTCCTACGAGACCCTGCGGCTCGCCGAGTCCGGGGCCCGCCTGCACGCGGCCGCCAACGTGATCGGCAGCGTGACGGTCGGGCTCGGCGCGGCGTTCCTCGGGGTGTCGATCGCCGAGGCCGTCTGGTCGTAGGGAGTGCGGGGGCGCGGACCACAGCCGCGCCACCGCGCCGAGGCAGCGTTCCGGTGGCTTGGTGTCAGTTGCCGCCGCTCCGCAGCGGCTCTCCGACACTCCTGAGGTGGCGCATCGCCTCTCGGTGGGAGGCCAGCAGCCCGGTCTGGTGGTACGGGATGCCCAGCTCGGCGCAGTACCGCTCGGTGATGACCTGGGCCCCGCCGAGCGCAGGCGTCGGCATGCTGGGGAAGAGATGGTGCTCGATCTGGTAGTTGAGTCCGCCCATGAAGGCGTCGATGAGCGCCCCGCCCCTGACGTTGCGCGAGGTGAGGACCTGGCGGCGCAGGAAGTCCAGCCGCGTCCCCTCCTCGATCATCGGCATCCCCTTGTGGTTGGGGGCGAACACCGAGCCGAGATAGATCCCGAACAGGCCCTGGTGGACGGCGATGAAAGCGAGCGCCTTGGCGGGGGACAGGACGGTGAACAGGGCTCCGAAGTACACCACGAAATGGACGACGAGCAGTGTCCCCTCCAGCGCCGGCCGTTTCATCGACGCCTTCCTCAGCGCCTTGAAGCTGGCGAAACTCAGATTCAGCCCTTCCAGGGTGAGCAGCGGAAAGAAGAGCGCGGCCTGGTGCTTTCCGATGAACCGGGGCAGCCCCTTTGCCTTGCGTGCCTGCCGCTGTGACCACACCAGAATGTCGGGGGAGACGTCCGGGTCCTTTGTCTCGTGATTCGGGTTCGCATGGTGCCGGGTGTGTTTGTTCATCCACCAGCCGTAGCTCATGCCCAGCAGCAGATTGGCGACCAGCAGACCGCCGGCCTCACTGGGGCGTCGGCGAGTGAAGACCTGCCGGTGGGCGAGGTCGTGGGCCGCCAGACCGAGCTGGCCGAAGACCACGGCCAGAAAAGCGGCGACGATCAGCTGGCTCCAGCTGTTCCCCAGCGCGAGAAACGCCCAGACGCCTCCCGTGAGAGAAAGGGCCACTGCCCCGAAACGCACGGTGTAATACAACGGCCGGCGCCGCAGCAGCCCGGCTTCTGTTATGCGGCGCGACAGTTCGGAAAAGTCGCTTCCCTTTTGCTGTTCGCGTTGTTCTTCGCGCGTGGACGAGTTCACCGGGAGCACCATTGGATTGGCCATGCGCTTCAGTATGTGAACCATTTCCCGGCGACAGAATGACGTCTTCCCCCCAAGTGGGGTGCGGGTAGCCCCACCGCCGGAACGGGGGGTCCACCGGTTTGCGGTGCCCTCGGGCCGCCGGCCACCGCTTGACACCACCCACCGACCACCCGGAGTATCACCCTCGTGAACCTGTCAGACAGCCAGACAGGTGGGATGGGCCCGCGGCGCGTCAGCGCCATGGAAGCGGTGCTCGCCCACCTTCGCGGCGCCATCGAGCGCGGCGAGTACGCGATCGGCGACAAGCTCCCCTCCGAGGCGGAGCTCTGCCGCACGCTCGAGGTCTCCCGGCCCGTGCTGCGGGAGGCCCTGCGCGCCCTGCAGACGATGGGGCTGACCGTGGCCAAGACCGGCAAGGGCACCTTCGTCGTCGCCAACAGCGTCGAGGACCCCACCTTCGGCGACTACTCGGCCAGCGACCTGCTGGAGGTGCGCCGCCACGTCGAGATCCCGGTCGCCGGGTACGCGGCGCTGCGCCGCACCCCGGAGAACCTCGACCACCTCGCCCACCTGCTGGACCGGATGGAGCGGGAGACGGACACCACCGCGTGGGTCGCGATGGACACCCTCTTCCACCTGGCTGTGGCCGAGGCCGCGCAGAACCCGGTGTTCCGCCGGGTCATCGAGGAGATCCGGGACGCGCTGGCCCGCCAGTCGGCGTTCCTGAACGAGCTGGGCGGACGGCGTGAGCAGTCCAACCGTGAGCACCGGGCGATCGTCGAGGCGCTGACCGACGGCTCCGAGCAGGACGCGGTCGAGGCCATGTCCCACCACCTCGACCGGGTCGAGACCACCCTCACCGACATCGTGCGCCCCGCGCGCACGGACACCTCCAGCGGATCCGGCGCGTGACCCGCGTACCGTCCCACCCCGACCCCTCAGTGAACCAGGCAGTGATGTACAGCAGCTCCGTCGCGGACGCACCCCTCGTCCGTGAGCCCCTCCACGCCCCCGTCGCCCACCTCATACGCGCCGGGATCGTCGAGGGCATCCACTACGGCTCCGTCGTCGTCCTCGGCGCCGACGGCGAGGTCCAGTTCCAGCTCGGCGACATCGAGGCGGCGTTCTACCCGCGCTCGGCGCTCAAGCCCGTCCAGGCCGTGGCCATGGTGCGCGCCGGGCTGCCGCTCGACGGCGAGCTGCTCTCCCTCGCCGCCGCCAGCCACTCCGGCGAGGAACGCCACCTCGCCGGCACCCGCCGCATCCTCGAATTGGCCGGACTCGCCGAGAGCGACCTGCGCAACGTCCCCGACCTGCCGTTCGACCCGGTGGTCCGGGACGCCTGGGTGCGCGAGGGCCGGATGCCCTCCCGGCTCGCCCAGAACTGCTCCGGCAAGCACGCCGCCATGCTGTACACGGCCAAGCTCAACGGCTGGTCCCTCGACGACTACCTCGACCCGGCGCACCCGCTCCAGCAGGCCATCGCCGAGATCGTCGAGGACCTCACCGGGCAGCGCGTCGCCCAGGTGACCGTCGACGGCTGCGGCGCGCCCCTCTTCTCCGTCTCCCTGCACGGCCTCGCCCGCGCCACCACCCGGATCGTCACCGCCGAGCCCGGTACCCCCGAGGCGCGTGTCGCCGACGCGATGCGCGAGCACGCCGAGATGGCCTCCGGCTCCGGGCGGGACGTGGCCGCGTTGATGCGGGCCGTGCCGGGGCTGCTCGCCAAGGACGGGTTCGAGGGTGTGCAGGTCGCCGCGCTGCCGGACGGCCGGGCCGTCGCCGTGAAGATCGCCGACGGGGCGAACCGGGCGCGGATTCCGGTTGTCGCGGCGGCGGTCGCTCGCGCGGGCGTTGATCCTGCGGTGCTCGGCGAGTTCGCGGGGGAGCCGTTGCTCGGTGGAGGCCGGCCGGTGGGGTGGGTGCGGCCGGTGCGGGCGTTGGACCCGGCGACTGCGTCCGTCTGATGTGACATCCGTTTCGTTCGCTGCTGCGGGCCGCCTGAGACTGGTCGCGCAGTTCCCCGCGCCCCTGGGAACCTCACCCTCACCCTCAGAAAGAAGAACCCCCTGATGACCGCCGCCACCCGCCGCGAGCACGACCTTCTCGGAGACCGTGACGTTCCCGCCGACGCGTACTGGGGGATCCACACCCTGCGTGCCACGGAGAACTTCCCCATCACCGGCACGCCGATCTCCGCCTACCCGCACCTCATCGACGCCCTCGCCGCCGTCAAGGAGGCCGCCGCCCTCGCCAACGAGGAACTCGGCCTGCTCTCCTCGGACAAGGCGGCCGCCATCGTCGCCGCCTGCCGGGAGATCCGGGACGGCAAGCTGCACGACCAGTTCGTCGTGGACGTCATCCAGGGCGGCGCCGGCACCTCGACCAACATGAACGCCAACGAGGTCGTCGCCAACCGGGCGCTGGAGCTGCTCGGTCAGGCCAAGGGCGAGTACGGGTATCTGCACCCCAACGAGGACGTCAACCTCGGCCAGTCAACCAATGACGTCTACCCGACCGCCGTCAAGATATCGACGGTCTTCGCGGTACGTGGACTGCTCAAGGCGATGGCTGTACTGCAGGACGCCTTCGCCCGCAAGGCCGTCGAGTTCCGCGATGTGCTCAAGATGGGCCGTACACAGTTGCAGGACGCGGTACCGATGACGCTCGGTCAGGAGTTCTCCGCGTATGCCGTCATGATGGACGAGGACCGCAGCCGTCTTGCCGAGGCCGTCGAGCTGATCCATGAGATCAACCTGGGCGCCACGGCGATCGGCACCGGACTGAACGCCCCCGCCGGATACGCCGAAGCCGCCCGCCGACACCTCGCCGCCATCACCGGCCTGCCGCTGGTGACCGCCGCCAACCTGGTCGAGGCCACCCAGGACTGCGGCGCGTTCGTCCAGATGTCCGGCGTGCTCAAGCGGATCGCCGTCAAGCTCTCCAAGAGCTGCAACGACCTGCGCCTGCTGTCCTCCGGGCCGCGCGCGGGCCTCGGCGAGATCAACCTGCCGCCGGTGCAGGCCGGTTCGTCCATCATGCCGGGCAAGGTCAACCCGGTGATCCCCGAGGTCGTCAACCAGGTCGCCTTCGAGGTGATCGGCAACGACGTCACCATCACCATGGCCGCCGAGGCCGGACAGCTCCAGCTCAACGCCTTCGAGCCGATCATCCTGCACTCCCTGTCCGAGAGCATCACCCACCTGCAGAGCGCCTGCCTCACCCTCGCCGAGCGCTGCGTCGCAGGCATCACCGCCAACACCGAGGCGCTGCGCGCGAGCGTGGAGAACTCCATCGGCCTGGTCACCGCACTCAACCCGCACATCGGCTACATGGCGGCCACCGACATCGCCAAGGAAGCCCTGGTCACCGGCCGGGGCGTCGCCGAACTCGTGCTGGAGAAGGGCCTGTTGCCGGCCGACCGGCTCGCCGCGCTGCTGAGGCCGGAGGTCCTCGCGGGCAGCGGCTCGCCCGCCGTCTGACCTGCGGATGCGCGCCGGGACCGGAGCGGAGGCACACTGGTGATCATGACGTCGTCGCTGAGCTACCAACCGGTCCTGGAGCGCATCGCCGAGGAGATCGAGCACACTCCGGGGCGCGGCCGCCCCGCCGACTACATCCCGGCGCTGGCCGCCCGCGACCCACGCAGCTTCGGCATGGCCGTCGCGGAACTGGACGGCACGGTGTACGGCGTGGGGGAATGGCGGGAGCCGTTCTCCGCGCAGTCCGTCACCAAGGTCTACACCCTCGCCCTCGACCTGGCCCGCGAGGGCGACGAGCTCTGGGAGCACGTCGGCCGCGAGCCCTCCGGCAACCCCTTCAACTCCCTGGTGCAGCTGGAGTACGAGAACGGCATTCCACGCAATCCGTTCATCAACGCCGGCGCGCTGGTCGTCACCGACCGCCTCCAGACCCGTACCGGCGACGCGGCGGGCACACTGCTTCAGTTCCTGCGCGAGGAGAGCGGCAACCTCGAACTGGACTTCGACCCCGAGGTTGCCGCCTCCGAGGCCGGGCACGGCGACCGCAACGCCGCGCTGGCCCACTTCATGGCCTCCTACGGCAACATCGACAACGCGGTGCCCCTGCTGCTCGACCAGTACTTCCGGCAGTGCTCGATCCGTGCCTCCTGCGCCGACCTCGCCCTGGCCACCGCCTTCCTGGCCCGGCACGGGGTCCGCGCCGACGGTTCCCGGCTGCTGAGCCGCAGCCAGGCCAAGCAGGTCAACGCGGTGATGCTGACCTGCGGCACGTACGACGCGGCCGGCGACTTCGCCTACCGGGTGGGCCTGCCCGGCAAGAGCGGAGTGGGTGGAGGAATCGTCGCCGTGGTGCCGGGCCGCTGCACGTTGTGCGTGTGGAGCCCGGGGCTCGACGAACGCGGCAACTCGGTGGCGGGGGTCGCTGCCCTGGACCGATTCACGACGCTCACCGGACTGTCGGTGTTCTGATCACACGGAGGTCATGCGCAGGCTAACCGCCGGAGGGCAACGCGTCGCTTTCCGGCCACCCGGCGTTGACACCCTGACCGAGTGTTGGCCATGGCTTCCTCCGTCGATCTCCGCCGCTGCCAGATGCTCGGTCTGGCCGGTACCGCCTTTCTCGCGTTGGGTGGTGAGACGGCCGGAGCCCTCCCGGTCCGCGAGCTGCTGTCGCCGTCCTCGGCCGGCGCCTCCCTCGGACTCGTCGGCGTCTACTTCGGCGTCGTCCTGCTGATAGCGGCCTGGGCGCTGCTCGGCCGGCTGCTCCGCGGCCCCGAACCACCCACACCCCGCTCCCTCCTGCTGGTCCTCGCCGTCTGGGCGGCCCCGCTGCTGCTCGCCCCGCCGCTGTTCAGCCGGGACGTCTACAGCTACCTCGCCCAGGGCGCCATGGTCGACGCGCACATCGACGTCTACACGCACGGCCCCTCCCGGCTCGGCGGCCCGCTCGCCGATGAGGTGTCCCCCGTGTGGCAGCACACGGCCGCCCCCTACGGCCCGGTGTTCCTCGCCGCCGCCTCCGCGCTGTCCGGCCTGACCCGGGGCGAACTCCCCGCCGGCCTCATGGGCATGCGCCTCATGGCGCTGCTGGGCGTCGCCCTGATGGCGGCCGCACTGCCCCGCCTCGCCCGGCACAGCGGCGCCGACCCGGCCGCCGCGCTGTGGCTGGGCGCCCTCAACCCCCTGGTGCTGCTGCACCTGGTGGCCGGCGCGCACAACGACGCCATGATGCTCGGCCTGCTCGGTGTCGGCCTGGTCGCGGCGCTGGGCCGCCGGCCCGTCCTGGGCGCCGTCCTCGTCACCCTCGCCGCACTGGTCAAGGCGCCCGCCGTGCTCGGTCTCGCCGCCATCGTCGTCCTCCAGATGCGCGCGGGCCGAAGCGCGGTGCGGGCGGTGCTGACGACCGCCGCCGCCTCGGCCGCCACCACGGTCGCCGCGACGGCCGTCGCCGGGACCGGATACGGGTGGATAGCCGCCCTCAACACGCCCGTCTCACCACAGAACTGGGCGCTCACCAGCCTCCTCGGCCGCGCCACCGGCGCCCTGCTGGAGCGGCTCGGCAGCGACCTCGCACCGCTCGCCGTCCCGGTCTGGCACATGATCGGCCTGGTGATCACCGCCGTCGCGCTGCTCGTCATATGGGTGCGGCTGCGCCCGCGCCCGGTGTACGCCCTCGGCCTGAGCCTCGCGGCGGTGGCAGCCTTCGGCCCGGCCATCCGGCCCTGGTACGCGCTGTGGGGACTGTTCCTGATCGCCGCCGCCGCGCCCAACACCTCGGTACGGCACCGGGTCGCCGCGGTCACCTGTGTGCTCGCCCTCGGTGTTCTGCCCAGCGGCGGCCCGGCCGACCTCGGGCAACTGGTGCTGGCCGTTTCCGGCGGCGTACTCGCCGTGGTCGTGCTGTGGCAGGCCCACCAGGCCGCGCACTCCCCGGTCCTGGGGCGTACGGCATGAGGACACCCCGCACCGACCGCGGGCGGCTGCTGCTCGTGCTGGTCCTCGCCGCCGCCGTCACCGTCTTCACCGCGACCGTGCCGCTCCTGCGCGACTGGTTCGACCTGCGCGTCTACCACGGCACCATCCACAGCTGGATCCACGACGGCGGCCGTATCTACGACTACCGGGTGCCGGGCACGATGTACGGCTTCACGTACCCGCCGTTCGCCGCCGTCGCCATGATGCCGATGGCCCTGGTCGGCATGCGGGCCGCGATCGTGATCGCGCTGCTGCTCAACCTGGCGGCCCTGACCGTGTCGCTGCGCGTGCTGACCGGCAGCGCCTGGCGCCGCCACGGCTGGTACGGCTGCGCACTGGCCGCCTGCGCACTCGCGTTGTACGAACCGCTGCGCGACACCTTCAGCTTCGGGCAGGTCAACGTCCTGCTGCTGGCGCTCGTCCTGGTCGACGCCTGGCTGCTCGCCACCGGGCGGGGCCGCTGGGCCGGCATCGGCATCGGCCTCGCGGCGGCCATCAAGCTCACGCCCGCCCTCTTCATCGGCCTTCTGCTGCTCGCCCGGCGCTGGCGGGCCGCCACCGTCGCGACGGGCGTGGCCGCCGGGGCGACCGGGCTCGCGGCCCTGGTGACACCGGAGGGGTCGCGCTTCTACTGGACGCACGCCATGTGGGACACCACCCGCGTGGGCCGGCTGGACTACGTCTCCAACCAGTCCCTGCAAGGCATCCTGGCCCGGCTGGACATCGACAGCCGCGCCGTCTGGGCGGCCACCGTGCTGCTGGTGCTGGGCGTGTGGGCGTGGCGCGCCCGCAGGGCCGTCGCGGCCGGCGACTGGTACGCCGCGTTCGCCCTCACCGGACTGACGGCCTGTCTGGTCAGCCCGATCACCTGGGTGCACCACCTCGTCTGGCTGCTGCCCGCCTTCGTGGTGCTGATCCGGGCCGGTCAGCCGCGGATCGCGGCCGTGCTGTACGCGGTGCTCTGCACCAGCGTGGTGTGGCTGTGGTTCGACGACGCGTCCGGCGTCGACGGGTTCCTCGGCAGCAACACGTACGCCTGGATCACCCTCGGACTGCTGCTGGCGTTGCCGGTCGGTCAGTCCTCGATGTGGAAGACCTTCAGCCGCAGGACCAGCACGACGGCCGCCGCGCCCAGACAGGCGGCGACCGCGATCGCCGCCGTCTCCGGCCAGCCGAGCTCGGGCCCCGGCGTGACCGCCGCGGCCACCGGCACGGGCACCGTCTCGGCACCCGGGCGGGGCCTGCTGCGCAGGGCTTCCAGCGAACCCACCGGGTCGACCCGGCCCGCCGCGCCGAAGCCCCAGTCGAGCAACGACCGGGCCTCCTCGTAGACGTCGAAGGGCCCGTCCGACTGGGGGTTCATCACCGACACGACCAGGGTGCGCCCGTCGCGTCGGGCGGCGGCGATGAGGGTGTGCCCGGCTTCGCTGGTGTAGCCGTTCTTGATGCCGATCAGGCCCGGGTAGCGGACCACGCCGTCGTCGCCGGTCAGCAGCCGGTTGGTGTTGCGGATGTCGTACGGCCAGCCGTCGCCCCCGGGGAACTTGGCCTCCTGGGTGGCGCAGTACCGGGCGAAGTCGGCGTTGCGCAGCCCCTCCCGGCCGAAGACGGCCAGGTCGTACGCCGACGACACCTGGCCCCGCGCGTCGTATCCGTCGGGTGACATCACCCGCGTGTCGCGGGCGCCGATGGCCCGGGCCTTGGCCTCCATCTGCCGGGCCGTGACGCGCCAGCCGCCGTTGAGCCGGGCCAGCACGCGCACGGCGTCGTTTCCCGAGCTGAGGAAGACCCCGCGCCACAGGTCCTCGACACGGTACGAGTGCCCCTCGCTGACGCCGACCAGACTGCTGCCCTCACCGACCTCGGACAACTCGCCGTACGTGACCCGGTGCCGGATGCCGCCGGGCAGCACGGGCAGCACGGTGAGGGCGAACAGGGCCTTGAGGGTGCTGGCGGGCGGCAGTTTGCGGTGCGCGTCGTGCGCGGCGAGCACCTCGCCGGTGCGGGCGTCGGCCACCACCCACGACCGGGCGGAGACGTCGGGGACCCCCGGCGCGCCGGGGCGCGGGCGCACCTGCGTGCCGGAGCGGTACAGCACGGCCGGCACGGGTGCCGTTCCGCGTGGTCCGCCCGGCGTTCCGGGGTCGGCCCCGGTCGGGGCGGCCGTCGCGACGGGCGCGAACGCGAGGGCGCCGACCATGCAGAGGCCACAGGTCGACACAGCCACCCGGGAAGAGAATCCGATCGTCATAGGATCAACCTAGGAATGGGCTCGCCTCGCGCCACGCGTCAGGGCCGAACGGACCCCGCGAGCACCCGGATGCCGCACGTGGACCCGGCGTGTCGCGTTTTCACGGCCCGGGATGCGTGGGGCTGCCTAGTCGGCCGGCAGCGTCGGCTGGATCCGACGCAGGAACGTGGCATTGTCGGGGGTCTGTCGCATCCGCTCCAGCAGCGTCTCCAGACCGGCCTCGCCGTCCCGGGTCCGCAGCGCCCGCCGCAGTCCGCGTACGGCGGTCAACTCGGCCGAGGACAGGAGCAGTTCCTCGCGGCGGGTGCCCGAGCCGGTGATGTCGACGGCCGGGAAGACACGGCGGGAGGCGAGTTCCCGGCTGAGCCGGAGCTCCATGTTGCCGGTGCTCTTGAGCTCCTCGAAGAAGAAGTCGTCCGCCCGGGAGCCGGTCTCGACCAGGGCGGTGGCCAGGATGGTCAGCGAACCGCCCTCCTCGGCCGACCGCGCCGCTCCGAAGAACCGCTTCGGCCCGAGCAGCGCTGCCGCGTCCACGCCGCCGGAGAGAGTGCGGCCGCCGGAGGCCGCCGCGTTGTTGTGCGCCCGGCACAGCCGGGTGAGCGAGTCGAGCAGGATCACGACGTCCTCACCGGCCTCGACGAGCCGCTTGGCCCGCTCGATCACCAGTTCGGCGAGCGCGATGTGCTGCTTGGGCGTGCGGTCGAAGGTCGAGGCGTACACCTCGCCCCGCACCGAGCGCCGCATGTCGGTGACCTCCTCGGGGCGCTCGTCGAGCAGCACGACCATCAGCCGGCACTCGGGGTGGTTGTCGGCGACGGCGGCCGCGAGCTGCTGGAGCAGCACGGTCTTGCCGGTCTTGGGCGGGGCCACGATCAGCCCGCGCTGTCCCTTGCCCACAGGGGAGACCAGGTCGGTGACGCGTCCGGTGAGGCCCGCCGACGGGTGTTCGAGGTGGAGCCGCTCGGTGGGGTGGAGGGGCGTGAGGTCCTGGAAGTGGCGGCGGCCCCGGGGCTGCCCGGGCGTGTGGCCGTTGACGCTTTCGACCTCGGTGAGGGCGCGCTGGGCGCCGCGTACGGCTTCGACGAGGTCGCCCTTGCGCAGCCCGTACCTGCGGATCAGGGCGGCCGGGAGCTGCGGATCGGTGGGCGAGGGCAGGCAGTCGGGGCCGCGCAGGTGTCCCTTGCCGCCCGCGTCGATGTCGAGGACACCGGTGACGACCTGGGTGGCCGGGGACGGCTGCCGAAGGGGCGGGTGTTCGAGTGTGATGGTCATGGTGGCGGTCCTTTCACGGACGCGGAGGCCTGCGGGAGGAAGGGAGCAGGGGGGAAGAGCCGCGCACGAGGCGTACGAACGTGCCTCCGGGCGGTGAGAACAGCACCTCGATGACGACCTGGAGGGCCCTGGACGAGGCGGTGCTGGGAAGCCGCTGCACCGGCCGACAGAAACCGGCGGGTGCCTCACGGGCTGAGGAAGGAACTGGCACTGGCGCCACAACGGGGCGTACACAAGTGCTGCCCGCACCCTACCACGTGACGTGCCTCTGCTGCTGTGACATGCGCCTCGATGCCTCGCGGGCAGCCGGCGTGCCGAAGTGGTTGGATGGCGCGGATCAACGTGGGTCGTGGAGGGCGTGCCGGGGATGGGGCAGGGGCGGTCGCTGGGGCGGCGGTTCGGATGGCTGTGGGGCGCCTACGCGGTCAGCACGCTGGGCACCTGGCTCGCCTTCGACGCGTTTCCCCTGATCGCCGTTCTGGTGCTGCATGCCGGGCCGGGCGAGGTGTCGGCGCTGGCCGCGGCCGGGCTGGTGGTGGGGGCCGTGGTGGCGGTGCCGCTCGGGCCGTGGATGGAGTTCCGCCGCAAGCGGCCGGTGATGGTCGCGATGGACGTGGTCCGGTTCGCGGCGCTGATGACCGTACCCGTGGCGTTCGTCCTCGGTGAGCTGAGCCTGGCCCAGCTGCTGGTGGTGTCGGTGGTCGTCGCGGCGGCGGACATCACCTTCACGGCGGCGAGCGGGGCCTGCCTGAAGGCGCTGGTGCCGCCCGGGGATCTGATCGTCGCCAACGGGCGTTTCGAGGCCACGATGTGGACCGCCTCCGTGGTCGGTCCGCCGCTCGGCGGGTTCGCCGTCGGGGTGTTCGGCCCGGTCGTGACCGTGGCGGCCAACGCGGTCAGTTTCCTGCTCTCGGCGGTGGGGATCCGCGCGATGGGCGGCGGGGAGCCGCGCCCGGCGGCGAAGGGTGAGGCATCGTCCCGGCTCCGGGCCGCCGACCTGCTCGACGGCTGGCGGTACATCCTCACCGACCCGGTGCTGCGCCCCCTGTTCTGCAACGCCGTCCTGGTCAACGGCCTGATCATGGCGGCCTCGCCACCGCTCGCCGTCCTGATGCTCGGTCCCCTCGGGTTCCCGCCCTGGCAGTACGCCCTCGCCTTCGCGGTGCCCTGCCTCGGCGGGCTGGTCGGCTCCCGGCTGGCCCCACGGCTCGTCGCACGGTTCGGGCAGCGCAGGATCCTGCTCACGGTGGGGACACTGCGCCCGTGCTGGCCGGTCGGGCTGGCCTTCGTCCACCCCGGCGTGACCGGGCTGCTGCTCGTGTGGGTGGTCGAGTTCGGGCTGATCACCTGCATGGGCGTGTACAACCCGGTGCTCGCCACCCGCCGGCTGGAGCGGACCCCGGCGGACCGGGTCGCGCGCACCCTGTCCGCCTGGTCCGTCTCGGTGAAGCTCACCATCGCGGCCCTCACCGCCCTGTGGGGCCTGCTGGCCGCCCTCACCAGCCCCCGCACCGCGATCGCCCTCGCCGGGCTACTGATCCTCGCCACACCACTCCTGCTGTCCAGGCGGGACTAAGCTGAAGCCGATGTTCAGCCCCCAAGGTCCCAGCCTGCGTGAACTGCTCGTCCAGGCGTTGTCGTCGGTCGAGCGCGGCTACGACCTGCTCGCCCCGAAGTTCGACCACACCCCCTTCCGTACGCCGGAATCGGTGCTCGACGCCGTCGCCTCGGCGCTGCGGGGGATCGGGCCGTTCGAGGACGGGCTCGACGTCTGTTGCGGTACCGGCGCGGGCGTCGGTGTGCTGCGGCAGGTGTGCGAGGGGAGCGTCACGGGGGTCGACTTCAGTGCGGGCATGCTCGCGGTCGCGCGGGAGCGTGTCCCGTCCGGCCCGCCTCGGGTGTCGTGGGTGCGTGCGGACGCCCGGGCCCTGCCGTTCCGCCCCGCGTTCGACCTCGCGGTGAGCTTCGGCGCGTTCGGGCACTTCCTGCCGCGGGAGGTGCCGGGGCTGTTCGCGCAGGTGCACTCCGTGCTGCGGCCGGGCGGCTGCTTCGTGTTCCCGGTCGTGGCCCCGCCCCGGGCGGGCTCCCTGACGTACTGCATGCTGCTGGGCTTCGATCTGGTGATGCGGGTGCGCAACGCCGTATGGCGGCCGCCGTTCGTCATGTACTACCGGGCCGTGCGGTTCGAGGACCTGCTGCGGGAGCTGGAGGGCGCCGGGTTCGAGGTGGATCTGCACGCGCTGCCCGAGTTCGGCCGGCGGCGGGACGGGAGCCCGCGGGTGCGGATGGTCGTGGCCCGACGCCTTCCCGTGGATCACCCGACAGCCGCCGGGAGCGTGAACTCGTAGACCAGTGTGTCCCGTTGGGCGTCCACGACGAGGTCAGTGACCTCCAGTGGCCGCTCGTACTGGTCGTGCACCAGGCGTGTCACCCGGACCGAGGGAGTGTCGGGGAGGCGGGTGATCGCGTCGCGGTGGTGCAGGGTCAGCCCCGCCCTGCGCATCCAGTCGTAGGCTCGGCGCAGTTGGGCCGAGGCGGTGCCGTCGGCGCGGTCGCGGTAGCGGGCCAGCTCCTCGACCTCGGACAGGGCCACCGCCGAGAAGGAGGTGACGGCCCGGCGCAGGCCGCGGCCGTCGGCGGAGGCGGACTCGTAGCGGTGCATCAGCGTCGGCCGGTGCGGGGCCAGCCCGAGAGCCGCCGCGTGCTCGGGCGGGGGCGTCTCCCAGGTGACGGTGGCCCGGTCGACGGCGCGCGGGTCGGCGGCGCGCCGGGCACCGACCGGGAAGGCCGACGAGGTCACGTGCTCGACCGGCGGGCCGGGCAGCGTGGCGTGGCTGCCGCGCCGGTCGGTGGCGACCAGGCCGTCCCGGCGCAGCACCTCCAGCGCCTGCCGTACGGTCTCCCTGCTGACCCCGAAGTGCTCGGCCAACTGCCGTTCGCCCGGCAGCCGTTCGCCGGGCGGGATCGTGCCGTCGCGGAGTTCGCCGAGCAGCTCCGTCGCGACCCGCCAGTACAGGGGCCGTTCGTCGGGGTGCGGGCGGTCGTGCGGGGTGGTGCGGGCCATGCCGCGCCCTCCTGTTGGTGACGTGCCGTAGCCGTGCGGGCTCATTGCGCCACCAGATCTAGCATTGGTCTAAACCACCAGGGAAGACCGGTCCGGCGGTTCGGCCGAAACCGACTGTGCGGGAAGCCGCCGCAGGAGGGCGCACAGAGTCCTCAGAGAGCGCCGTACAGGGCGTTCACCAGCGCCATCTTCCGTGGGTCGTCGGCGATGTGCGGTCCCATGCGGTTCATCACATAGCCGAGCGACACGCCCGCCTCCGGGTCGGCGAGCCCGCAGGATCCGCCGAATCCGTCGTGCCCGACGGCACGGGGATTGGGCCCGTACGAGCCGTTCGGCCCGCTGAGCCACAGCCCGAGGCCGACCTCCGTCTCCCCGTCGAACCCGGCGCCCAGCACCAGGTCCCGGCAGCTGCCCTGCCCCTCGCGCACTCGCTCGGCCGCCTCCGGGGAGAGGAGGCGACGGCCCTCGTACGTTCCCCGGCCCGCGACGATCCCGTACAGGGCCGCCACCGCCCGCGCGGTGCCGTGGCCGTTGGCCGCGGGTATCTCGGCGGCCCGCCACTCGGGCGTGTTGGCCTCGGTCGCACCCACCGCCGGGTTGGTCAGCGCGGCGAGCGCGGCCGGCGCCAACTGGCTGAAGACCGCCGCCTGTTCGCTGCTCGACGCGACCCGCCGATGCGTCAGCTCCGCCGCCCGCCCGGCGTCCTGCTCCGGCAGCCCGATGCCGAAGTCGATGCCGAGCGGCCCGGTCACCTCACGCTTCAGGAACGCGCCGGGCAGCAGCCCCGAGACCCGCCGGACGACCTCCCCGACCAGATGGCCGTACGTCAGCGCGTGGTACCCCGACCGCGTCCCCGGCTCCCACCAGGGCTCCATCGCCGCGAGCCGACGGGTCGTCACCTCCCAGTCGCACAGGTCGGCGAACGAGTGCGGTTCGCGCGGGCCGGACAGCCCGGCGCGGTGGGACAGCAGATGCCGTACCAGCACCTTCTCCTTGCCCGCCGCGGCGAACTCCGGCCAGTACGTGGCCACCGGCGCGTCGAGGTCCAGCAGCCCCCGGTCGGCGAGGATGTGCGCGCACAGGGCCACCGGGCCCTTGGACGTCGACCACACGTTGACCAGCGTGTCGCGCTCCCAGGGCCGGGTGCGGGCCGGGTCGGCCCAGCCGCCCCACAGGTCGACCACGCTCATGCCGTCGACCATGACGGTGACGGCCGCGCCCAGCTCCTGACGCTCCCGGAAGTTCTCCTCGAACGCCGAACGCACCGCCGCGAAGCGGGCGTCGCAGTGGCCGTGGATCTGTGGCTCGCGCTCGGACATGCAGCCTCCGTCGTTCGTAGGAAGCCCGGTCCGCGGCACTGCGGACCGGGGCTCCATGAACGTACCGACTGGTCGGACGGCGCGGTAGGTCAGCGGAAGAACAGTGTCCCCGCCGGCTCCAGGTGGCCGTCGACGGTGTGCCAGTAGTCCCGCGTCTCGACCGCCAGCCCGTCGGCGCCGAACCGTACGAAGACGCACCCGGCGAGGGTGGCCGGCTCGCCGCCCTCCTCGGACAGCACCCGGAACTCGGCCACCGCCACCCCGTCCTGGCCCACGACCGGCGCCGAGAAGCGCACGTCGGTGACTCGCTCGTCGGCGAACGACCAGCGCAGATACGCGGCGAGTGCGGCGCGCCCGCGGTGTGGCTCGCGGAACGGCATGGAGCGATGGACGCACTCCTCGGCGTACAGCGCGAGCAGCGCGTCCACGTCGTGCGCGGCCCAGCCTCGCTGCCACACGCGGACGAACCGCTCGGCGGCCTCCCGAGTCTCCATCACGGCCCCTCAGGCGTACGACCGCAGCCAGCGCATCCTGGCGACCTCCTGGAACGGGCCGCCGCCCTCGTGGTCGTTGAAGTCGTACACCTCGATCGCCTTCTCCTCGTGCGCCCAGGCGTTGAACGCGGCGAAGACCGTGGACGGCGGGCACGTCTGGTCCTCCAGCGCCGCCGAGAACAGGGCGGGGGCGCTCGCGCGGGCGGCGAAGTGCACGCCGTCGAAGTAGGACAGCGTCCGCAGCACCTCCTCGCTCCGGCCGCGGTGCGTCTTGAGGTAGAGGCCGATCTCCCGGTAGGGGTGACGGTCCGTCAGGGTGGCCGCGCGCGGGTAGTCGCACAGGAACGGCACGTCGGGTGCGACCGCCGCCAGGTCCGGGACCAGGCCACCGACGGCGAGGGAGATGCCGCCGCCCTGGCTGCCGCCCAGAGCGACGGTCCGGGCCGGGTCGGCCAGCGGATGCGAGCGGGCCGCCTCGACGGCCCGGACCGCGTCCGTGAACACCCGGCGGTAGTAGTAGTTCTCGGGCGCGTCGATGCCGCGGGTCATGAAACCGGGGTACGCCGGCGCGCCGCCCACCGGGTCCGGGGTGCCGCCACCGCCGCCCCAGGCGCTGCCCTGGCCGCGGGTGTCCATCACGAAGTGCGCGCGGCCCGTGGACGCCCACAGCAGACGCTCGTGCGGCAGCCCGCGCCCGCCCCCGTATCCGACGTACTCGACGACCAGCGGCAGCGGTTCCTCAGCGGCGGCGGGCAACGTCAGCCAGCCCTTCACCGGGTGACCGCCGAACCCCGCGAACGTCACGTCGAACACCTGCACGGTGGTCAGGCCGGTGTCGACCGGCTCGAACCGGGCGTCCAGGTCGTGCTCGCGGGCCTCCTGCAGCGTCTTGGACCAGAAGGCGTCGAAGTCCTCGGGTTCTGCGGAGGAGCTGCGGTACTCGCGGAGCTCGTCGAGGGGGAGGTCGAACAGGGCCATGCAGGACCGCCTTGGGTGCGACGACGTTGGTGATCACACCGTACGCGGGTGGTCGGACCACTCGCCAGACCCCGCGCCCGCCGTTGGCCTCGCCGAGGGAGGGCCGGGGAGGTTGCCCTTGAGGTGGTGGACGACGTCCAGGCCTTGTGCAGCAGCCAGCCCCCTTCCGACGGGTCGTCGCCAGCGACCGTGCGTCAGGCCCGCCGGCGGGTCCACTGCGGTTCCGTGTGCGCCCACGCGCGCTCCCACTCGGCCATCCGGTGCCGGTTCGCCGACCGGCGGACGGCCGCTTGGCCGAGCAGCACCACGGCGACCGTGCCGGCCGTGGCGCAGACCCCCATGGTCAGGCTGTGCTGCCAGATCGTCGAGTCGCTCGGGGGCGGCGGCACGCTGCGTCCGCGCCCGTCGAACCACACGTCGACCGTCTCCCCGGGCCGCGTCCCCGCCGGAACCCGCGCCGTGCCCGTCCGGGAACCCTCGCCGGGCTCCGTCCAGCGCACGGTCGCGCGGTAGGAGTACTCCCGGCCGCCCTGCACCGCGGGCAGCGTGTCGGGGATTCTGCCGACGACCTCGGCACGGACGTGCCGCCGGTCCTCCCGCTGGGCCGCCGCGGTCTGTCGTGCCTCGCCGTGGGCCCACCAGCCCGCCAGCGCCCCGGCCAGCGGCGCGCCCAGGAACAGCAGGACGGCGACGACCAGCACCGTCCACGCCTCGACGACGTCCGACCTGCGTCGCAGCGGATTGCGCCGCCAACGCCAGCCGCGCACCCGGGTTCGCATCTCCGCCTCCTCGCCGTCACCGGAGCCGGGGGAGCCGTACGGGCGCCCTCGGGCCCATGCACGCGTGCGAGTGCCACACCCCTCTCGTACCCCGTCCCACGGACTTCGTTCATCGGGACGGGGCGGCGAGGGGAGCCGATGCTCAGCCGAAGCGTTCGATCCGTATCCGGTCCACCGGCTGGCCCGCCGCGACGAGCAGGCGGGAGGCGTGCTCGGCGAAGGCGTTCGAGCCGCACACATAGGCCTCCCACCCGCCGGGAGGCGCCGCGTCCAGCAGCGGGGCCACATGCGCCGCGGTCATACGACCCACCGGTACGCCCCGTGGCGCCGCGCGCGTGAAGACGGGCGTCGTCTCGGCGCCGTACTCCCGCGCGTAGATCAGCTCCTCGGGACTGCGCGCGGACACCAGCAGCCGCACCGGCACGGACAGGCCGCTCGCCCGGTGGTGCCGCACCATGGACATCAGCGGTACGACACCGGATCCGGCGCCGACGAGCAGCGCGGCCCGGTCGGCCGGCCAGGCGAAGAAGCCGCTCAGCGGGCCGCGCACCTCGACCCGGTCACCGGGCCGGGCCTCGGTGTGGAACCAGCCGGAGACCTCACCGCCCTCGACGTGGTCCAGGGTCAGCTCGATGTGCCCGGAGTCGTCCGGTGCGGACGCGATCGAGTAGTGACGCTGCGCGGTGTAGCCGTCGGCGGCGGTCAGCCTGAGCATCAGGTGCTGGCCGGGCAGATGCCCCGCCCAGGCGGGCACCGCGAACCGGAAGGTGGCCGCGCGCGGGGTCTCGCGGCGGATCTCGGTGAGCGTGGCGGTCTGCCAGTGGCCCGCGGTGCCGTTGCTCACGGCGATCCGGCCGGGCACGGCGAACCGCGTCGGGGGAGTGAACGTGTCAGTCACCGGAGTACCGCTGCTCCTCCCACGGGTTGCCCCGCGCGTGGTAGCCGTTCTGCTCCCAGAAACCGGGCTCGTCGTGGTCGAGCAGGCGGATGCCCGCGATCCACTTGGCGCTCTTCCAGAAGTACAGGTGTGGCACCAGCAGCCGAGCCGGGCCACCGTGCTCGGGCGGCAGCGGCCGGCCGTCGTACTCCCAGGCGATCCAGGCCCGCCCGCCGGTGAGGTCGGCCAGCGGGAGGTTCGTGGTGTACCCGGTGTGCGCGTACGCGACGGCGTGCGTGGCGGCCGGCAGCGGGCGCACCTGCTCCAGGAACGCGTCCAGCGAGACACCCCCGAAGCGCACTCCGAACTTCGACCAGCTCGTCACGCAGTGGATGTCACCCTCGTACGCCGAAGCCGGCAGCGCGTGCGCCTGCTCCCAGTCCCAGGTGCGGGGCGCCTCCACCAGGCCGTCGACGCGGAAGGTCCAGTCGGCGGGGGCGAGGTCGGGGGTGACCTCGGCGGACAGGACTGGCCAGTCGTCGCCCGTGTCGTACTGCCCGGGCGGCAGCCCCGGGTTGTCGACGCGCGGGCGCCCGGTGAAGCCTCGGGTGACGTTCATGCGGGTGGTGCCTCCAGACCGCCGGTGCGGCGGCCCGCGGGTAGAGCGTGATCAGTGCGTACGCATACAACCGTACGGGGTGCGCGGACATGCCCCCTCAGCCGTCGGCGCCTGTGGCGTTGTACCGCTCCAGATATCCGGCGAACCGCCGCAGGTCCTCCTGTGGCCAGTCCGCGAGCCGCTCCCGGAAGCCGCCAGGCGGCTGGCGGTCGCACTACGCCCTGGACAAGTGAACGATCGCCGTCCGCCCGTGGGGTAGGGTGGCCGTCCGGCTGAGGGCGGTCCCAGCCGTGCGTGACCGAGGGGGTGAGACCCATTACCGCTGTGTCAGGTCGGGTGCTCTCCCCTCATGTCGGCGCGGATCACCGGCAGTAGACGACCGAGAGAGCGCCCTTCGGCTTCCGAAAGGCTCTCAATCCGTATGCCCCTACCGCTTTCCCCCTCCCGTTCCTCCGTGGTCGCCGCGCTGCGTGCCGCGGGCTGTGTCTTCGCCGAGGACGAGGCGGAGCTGATCCTCGGCGCCGCCCGCACCCCGGAGGAACTCGCCGCCATGGTGGACCGCCGCACCACCGGACTGCCCCTTGAACTCGTCCTCGGCTGGGCCGAGTTCAGGGGCCTGCGGATCGCCGTCGAACCCGGCGTCTTCGTACCCCGCCGCCGCACCGAGTTCCTCGTCGAACAGGCCCTCGCCGCCGCCCCGGACGCCTCGGTCGTCGTCGACCTGTGCTGCGGCTCGGGCGCGGTGGGCGCCGTCCTCGCCGCGGCCCTGGGCCGGATCGAACTGCACGCCGCCGACATCGACCCGGCCGCGGTGGACTGCGCCCGGCGCAATGTCGCCCGGTACGACGGCCGCGTCCACCAGGGCGACCTGTACGCGGCGCTCCCCGGCGAACTGCGGGGCCGCGTCGACATCCTCGCCGCGAACGTCCCCTACGTCCCCACCGCCGAGGTCGGTCTCCTGCCCGCGGAGGCACGTGACCACGAACCGTCGGTCGCCCTCGACGGCGGCGCCGACGGACTGGACGTGCTGCGCCGGGTGGTCGCGGGGGCGGCCGAGTGGCTCGCGCCCGGCGGCTGCCTGCTGACCGAGACCAGCGAGCGTCAGGCGCCGGATGCCGTCGCCGCCTTCACCGGGGCCGGTCTGACGACCCGTCTGGCGGTCTCGGAGGAGCTGTACGCCCATGTGGTGATCGGGACCGGCTGATCCCGTCCACAGCAGGACGGCCGGCCGGTCCACCTGCGCGGGGTCGAGCCCGTGGCAGGAGACCGGGCGGCCGTCGACGCGTCGCGGCGTCAGTCTTCCGTCTGCGCCCGGGCGATGAGTACGGCCACGTCGTCGTGGTTGTCGGGGTGGTGCAGGGTGCGGACGAGGAGGTCGCAGACGTCCTCCAGGGGGAGGGCCGGGTCGTCGAGGATGCTCAGCAGGGTGTCCAGGCGTTCGTCGATGGAGTGGCTCCGGGTCTCGACCAGACCGTCCGTGTAGAGGACGAGCTCGTCGCCGGGGTTGAGGTCGAAGACGGTGGTGGTGAACTCGACGCCGCCCACGCCCAGCGGCGCCCCGGTCGGCAGGTCGAGCAACTCCCGTGACCCGTCGACGCGGACGCGGACCGGCGGAAGATGGCCCGCGTTGGCGATCCGGCAGCACCGCTGACGTGGGTCGTGGACGGCGTAGAGGCAGGTGGCGATGGAGTGGTCCAGGCCCTCGGTGATCCGGTCGAGGTGTTCGAGGAGCACCGCGGGGTCGAGGCCGAGGGACGCCAGGGTGTTGGTGGCGGTGCGCAGCCGGCCCATCGTCGCCGCGGCGGTGATGCCGCTGCCCATCACATCGCCCACGACGAGTGCGGTCTTGCCACCGCCCAGGGGAATGACGTCGAACCAGTCGCCGCCGACCTCGGTGGCGGCACCGGCCGGCTGGTAGCGGGAGGCGACTTCGAGGCCGCCGGTGACGGGCGGGTGGCTGGGCAGCAGGCTGCGCTGGAGCGTGAGGGCGGTGTCGCGGGCGTTCTGGTACCAGCGGGCGTTGTCGATCTGCACCGCCGCACGGGCGGCCAGTTCCCGGGCGAGCAGGACGTCGTCCTCGCCGAACGGCAGCGGGTTGTGGATGCGCTTGAGGTCGAGCGCGCCGAGCACCTCGCCGCGCGCGATGAGCGGGACGGCGAGGTACGAGTGGACGCCGACGCGGGCCAGCAGGGCGGCCGCGGCCGGGGAACGGGCGATGCGCGGCAGGTCCTCGTCCTTGACCTGCGGGACCATCACCGGCCGGCCCGTGCGTACGCACTCGGTGACCAGGCGGTCGGGGCCGTAGCGGGCCACCTGTCCCGGCGGGTCGGCCGCCCTGAGGGCGTCCGGTGCGTCGTCCGCCCGCACGGCCAGGGCCCGGATCACGGCCGGCTCCGACGGGTCGGGGCTGCTGCGGCGGCCGCCCACCACCGAGTCCAGCAGATCCACGGCGGCCACGTCCGCCAGCTCCGGTACGGCGACGTCGGCCAGTTCACGGGCGGTGCGCTCCAGCTCCAGCGTGGTGCCGATGCGGGCCGACGCGTCGGCGATGAGCGCCAGCCGCCGCCGCGCGGCCTCCGTCTCGACGCCCGCCCGGTACTGCTCCGTGACGTCCACGACCGACAGGGCGACGCCCAGCACCGCGCCGCGGGCGTCCTCCAGCCGGTACAGCGAGACCGACCAGGCGTGGTCCTGGTGCGGGTCGGCCGGGGTGCGGCCGACGGTGGGATGGTCGACCAGGGGCTGACCGGTGTCCAGGACGTGTTGCAGCGCGGATTCCAGGGGCGCCGACTCCAGCATCGGCAGCACCTCGCCGATGGTACGGCCGATGTGCTCCTCGGCCGCGACGCCGTTGATCCGCTCCAGCGCCGCGTTCACGGACACGTAGCGCAGGCCGGTGTCCAGGACGGCCAGCCCGATCGGTGACTGCGCGATCACCCGCGTGGACAGCGCGACGTCCTGCTCCAGTCGGCGCACGGTCGTCTGGTCGGCGGCGAGGCCCAGGGCGTAGACGTCGCCCCGGTCGTCCATCAGGCGCATGTTGCGGAACTCCACCAGGCGGGTGCTGCCGTCCTTGCGGCGCACCGGGAAGGCGCCGGCCCAGCCCCGGCCGGTGGCCATGACGTCCGCGAACAGCTTCTTGACCAGGTCGAAGTGCTCCTCGTGCACCATCACCCGGGCGGCGTAGTGGCCCAGCGCCTCGTGCGCCGGGTAGCCGAACAGCTCCTCGGCCTGGGGGCTCCACAGGACGATGCGGCCCTTGGCGTCCAGTACCACCGAGGCCACGCCCAGCACGTCGAGCAGGCCGCTGGGCCGCGCCGGCTCACTGCCCGGCTCGGTCCCGTCGGCCACCGGTGGCCCGGTTGCACCCATCCCACGCACCGCCTTCACCTTCCGCACGGCACGCCGTCCCGTGCCGACTCCCCTGGCCGTACCGCGCTCAACCATCTCTCTCTTACGCCACGACCGCCCTACTCCACCATCCCTCAACATGACTGGGGGTGTCTGGCGATGGGGTGGGGTGGGGGTGGTCCATCCGAGGGGGCGGGCGGGTGAGGGAGCCCGGGAGCAGCGGTCGCCCGTAGGACAACCCCCGTTCTCTCATTGGTCTGTACATGACCATCCAGCGCCGCCACACTGTTCCGCCAAGCGCACCCACCCCCCGAACCGAGGAGCCTCCATGCCCTCACGCCGCCCGCGGCAACGTTGTCGCACGCTCTTGGCCGGGCTCGCCGCCTGTGCCCTCACGCTGCTCGCCGCCCCCTCCGCCACCGCCGCCGACACCTGGACCGAGGTCGGCTCCGACCGGGCCGATCCGCTCACCGAGAGCCAGGGCCTGACCTCGGTCGAGGTCCCGGCCGGCAGCCCCAACCGGTACACCGGCATCGGCACCATCCCCTCCTCCGTCAGCAGCCGCGGCTGGAACCACGTCGGCGACCCCGACGCCTCCTACGACGGCCACTACATCGAGCCGTACCAGCGGGACTCGGGTACCACCAAGATGTTCCGGGTGCAGTCGCCGGGCGGCACCTGGTCGGAGTACGTGCACACGCTCAGCGCGGGAGAGGCGCTGAACAACTCCTGGGTCGCGATCTCCCCAGGCGGCCAGTGGATGCTCGCGGGCGAGTACGGCACCATGAACCGCCTCCTGGTCTTCCCGACCCCCGGCGTCAATCCGGGCACCTCGCCCTCGGCCAACCTCCCGCAGGCCTCCACCGTGCACCTCGACCACGCCGTCCGTGACGTACAGGGCTGCGACTTCACCGGCCCGACCACACTGCTGTGCTCCTCGGACGACCCGGCCGGCACCCTCTTCGGCATCACCAAGCCGCTGCTCCAGATCGACCTGTCCGCCGCACCGAACGGCGCTTCCGACGTGTCGGGCCACGTCACCGCACTGCGTCAGCTCCCGCTGCGCAGCGGCTGCTCCGGCACCTACGAGACGGAGGGCATCGACTACGACCGCCGCACCGGCACCCTGCGCGTGATCGTCCTGTCGCCCGGCTTCTGCATCGTGACCGACAGCAAGACGTACCGCTTCACGAAAAGCTGAGCCGGCGCTCCTCTCGGGGCTGTACATCCCGGAATGTGGTGGTTTTCTGGGAGTGCGGCACGGCGCTGCGCGGGAACCCGCTGCCGTACCGCAGTGCGGCCACGAGAGGAGTCACCACGATGGACAGTGAGCGACTGCACCCGGAATCCGTCTCTCTGGAGATCAGCGGATGCAGCAAGGAGGACGCCCGGATCGTGTTCGACACCCTGTGCGCGTACTTCGACTCGGACCGGTGCTCCGACGACGTACCGCGCGAGTGGCACGAGGTCCGGCCGACGGTGTGGCTGGGCACCTTCGAGGTCTCCGCACCGCACGAGGGCGCTCACCCCGCCACCCCCCGGCTCTCGGCCTCCGTCGAGGCCGACGCGCACGGCGGCTACTGGGCGATCGACCGCTTCCGCACCACCCTGCACGACCTGTTCACGGTGCACGACCTCGCCACGGCCTCCGGCGACCAGGAGCGGGAGCTGCACGTGCGGCTGGAAAGCCGGTGACTTGGCTCCCAGTCATTGTGCAACTAGTTGCATAAACCGTGCGCGGTCCTCTACAACAGAGGCACGTCACCGCGCACGGAGGGGCCATGAGCCGATACCCGCACCTGCTGAGCCCGCTCGACCTGGGCTTCACCACCCTGCCCAACCGCGTCCTGATGGGCTCCATGCACGTCGGCCTGGAGGAGGCCGAACGCGGCTTCGAGCGCATGGCGGAGTTCTACGCCGCCCGGGCGCGCGGGGGAGTGGGCCTGATCGTCACCGGCGGCATCGCGCCCAACGACGAGGGCCGGCCCTACGAGGGCGGCGCCAAGCTCACCACCGAGCAGGAGGCCGATCAGCACCGGCAGATCACCGAGGCGGTGCACCGCGAGGGCGGCCGCATCGCGCTGCAGATCCTGCACTTCGGCCGGTACGCCTACCACCAGGACCTGGTCGCCCCAGCCCGCTCCAGGCACCGATCAGCCCCTTCCCGCCCCGTGAGCTCACCGACGAGGACGTCGAGCGGACCGTCGACGACTACGCCCGCGCCGCCCGCCTCGCCCGGCAGGCCGGCTACGACGGCGTGGAGATCATGGGCTCCGAGGGCTACCTCATCAACGAGTTCATCGCCACGCAGACCAACCAGCGCACCGACCGCTGGGGTGGCTCGTACGAGAACCGCATGCGCTTCCCGGTCGAGATCGTCCGGCGGGTGCGCGAGGCCGTCGGCGAGGACTTCATCCTGATCTACCGGCTGTCGATGCTGGACCTCGTGCCCGGCGGCTCCACCCTCGACGAGGTGATCACGCTCGCCAAGGCGGTCGAGGCCGCCGGGGCGACCATCATCAACACCGGCATCGGCTGGCACGAGGCCCGCATTCCCACCATCGCCACCTCGGTGCCGCGCGGCGCCTACACCTGGGTCACCAAGCGGCTCATGGGCGAGGTGTCCGTCCCGCTCGTCACGACCAACCGCATCAACACCCCCGAGCTGGCCGAGGAGTTGCTGGCCGACGGGTGCGCGGACATGGTGTCCATGGCCCGCCCGATGCTCGCCGACCCCGACTTCGTCGCCAAGGCCGCGGCGGGCGAACCGGACGCCATCAACACCTGCATCGGCTGCAACCAGGCCTGCCTCGACCACACCTTCAGCGGGCAGATCACCTCCTGCCTGGTCAACCCGCAGGCCTGCCATGAGACCGAGTTGGTCCTGTCCCCGACGCGTCGGCGCAAGCGCGTCGCCGTGGTCGGCGCGGGCCCGGCCGGCCTCGCCTGTGCCGTGAGCGCCGCCGAACGCGGCCACGAGGTCACGCTGTTCGACGCCGCGAGCGAGATCGGCGGGCAGCTCAACGTCGCCCGCAAGGTCCCCGGCAAGCAGGAGTTCGACGAGACACTGCGCTACTTCCGCCACCAGCTCGACGCGCGCGGCGTCGACGTACGCCTCGACACGCGCGTGACCGCCGCCGACGTGTCCGACTACGACGAGGTCGTCGTCGCCACCGGCGTCAGCCCACGCACGCCGGACATCCCCGGCGTCGACCACCCCAAGGTCCTCGGCTACCTCGACGTGCTGCGCGACGGCGCCCCTGTCGGCGACCGCGTCGCGATCCTCGGCGCCGGCGGCATCGGCTTCGACGTCGCCGAGTACCTCACCGACGGCGGCGACAAGGCCCACGAGGACCCGGCGACGTACTTCCGTCAGTGGGGCGTCGACATGACCTACGAAGGCCCCGGCGGCCTCGCCGCTCCCGAGCGGCCGGCCCCGCCGCGCACGGTCCATCTGCTCCAGCGAAAGACCACCAAGGTCGGCGCCGGCCTCGGCAAGACCACCGGCTGGATCCACCGCACCGAGCTGAAGCACCGTGGCGTCACCATGGTCCCGGGCGTGCGCTACGACCGCATCGACGACGCCGGACTGCACGTCACCGTCGGCGAGACCAGCACGGTCCTGGAGGTCGACACCATCGTGCTGTGCACCGGGCAGGAGCCGCGCCGGGACCTGTACGAGGAACTGGTCGCCGCCGGGCGCAGCGCGCACCTCATCGGCGGGGCCGACGTGGCCGCCGAGCTGGACGCCAAGCGCGCCATCAAGCAGGGCACCGAACTGGCGGCCGCGCTGTAGTCATGGGGGCCGTCCCTAGGATGGCCCCCATGTCACTCCCGCACGCGATCCTCACCGCCCTGCTCGAAAAGCCGTCCTCGGGCCTGGAGCTGACCCGCCGCTTCGACCGGTCGATCGGCTACTTCTGGTCGGCGACGCATCAGCAGATCTATCGCGAGCTGGGAAAACTGGAGGCCGACGGGCTGATCCGGGCCCTGCCGGCCGAACAGCCGGTGCGCGGGCAGAAGAAGAGCTACGAGGTGCTGCCCGCGGGTCGCGCCGAACTGGCCCGCTGGACCGCCGCCGCACAGGACCCGAGGCCGCACCGCGACCCGCTGCTGCTGCGGCTGCGGGCCGCGGCCGTGGTCGGCACCGAGGGGATCGAGGCCGATCTGCGCCGCCATCTCGACCTGCACCGGCTGCAGTTGGCGGAGTACGAGGAGATCGAGCGGCGCGACTTCCCGCCGGGCAAGGACAGCCCCCAGGACCGGGTCCAGCACCTGGTGCTGCGGGCCGGTATCGACCTGGAGACCTTCTGGACGCGCTGGCTGGAACAGGCCCTGGAGGAGTTCGCCGAACTGCCCACGGAACAGGGGCAGTAGGCAGGGCCGGAGCCGGCGGAAGTCTCGCTCAGAGCCGGTACGGCTTCGACTTGCGGCGCAGGAACCAGACCGTGGCGATCACCCCGGTCCCCACCAGCGCCCCGCCGCCCACGAGCGTCAGTGTGCCGTAGTTCCGGGTACCGCCGCCGACACCGCCGATCACACCCCGCGTGGGCGAGGGCGTGGAGGTCGCCGAGATGGTCGGCGTGGACCCGGCGGCGACGATGACGGACTGGGTGCCGGCGGTGTTGCCGTTGGAGCACATGACGACGACCGTGTACGTGCCCGGCCTGACGTTCGACCAGGCCGCGCTCTGCAACGCGGTCGTACCCGAGATCGGCACCTGGCGGCCCTGGGCGAAGTTGGCCTGGCCGCTGCTGAGCAGCGAGGCGGTGCCCCACCTGCCGTTCAGCAGGGTGCATGAGCTGGTGGTCACCGAGACCGTGGAGCCGCTCGTGCTCACCGAGATCCCGGAGACCGCGGCGGCCGGCCCGGCGACCAGGGCCAGCGGCAGCGCGGCGGCTGCCACGGCCGCCCCTAGCAGAGGCTGAGAAGTACGCATGGGACTGCCCTCCGGCGGCACGGTTGGCGGTACATCCCTTGCGCCGCCGAGGTCGGGGAACGCCCGTGCTGCCCTCAGGGGAAGCCAACGTGTCCCCGTCCCGTCCCGCATGCGGACCGCACCCGGACAGGTGACGGACTGCGGCGTCCGGGGGATGTCCGCGGACTCTCAGCGATCCCCGCCGGTCGTGACCGTCCGCTCCGCCGAGAAGCCACCCCAGGTGCCGTCCGGCAGCCGGGCGCGCAGCCGCACCCGATGGCTCACCCCGGCCTCCTGCCCGACGTAGAAGCTGTACGTCGCCCTGCCCCGGGGCGGGGTCCCGCCCCAGACGAGGGAGGTGGCCGGACGGCCGTCGAGCTGGATCTGGTACTCGGTGATCACCCCGTCCACCTCGGGCGGCAGCCACGACAGGTCGATGTGGTACGCCCCCTCGGCGCGCCGCGTCGTCGCACGGAAGTCGGTCGGCGCGGTGTCCCGCCCGTCGTCCGTGCCGGGCGCGGTGGTCAGCCGGACGGCGGCGCCGGCGGGGGAGACGTTGTCCGCCGCGTCCCGCGCCCGGACGGTGAAGGAGTAGCGGGTGCCCGGCCGCAGCCCCGTCACCACGGCCGCGGTCTGATCCCCGCCCACGCTGTGGATCTTCGTGTCGCCCTGGTAGATGTCGTACGACACCACGCCCCGGTCGTCCGTCGACGCGGTCCACGACAACTGCACCGCCCGGCTCCCGGCGGCCCGCCCCCGCGCCTCACCCGGCCGTGAGGGGGCGGAGGTGTCGGCTGCGACGGCGGCGGGTGTCCTCGCCCGCACCTCACGGCTGCGCGGCCCGAGCCGCCCCTCGGCGTCGCGGGCCCGCACGGTGAAGACGTACGTCGTCGACGGCTTGAGCCGGGTGACGTCCACCATGTGCTCGGAGCCGGGGACCTCCTCGACCTTGGTGGCGTCCCGGTACACCTCGTAGACGCTGACGTCACCCGTGGACACCGCGTTCCACATCACATGGACGCTGGTCGCGCTGCCCGCCGCCGCGGTGACCCCGGTCGGCGCGCCGGGCAGCCGTCCCTCGTCGCCGTCCGCCGTACCGCCCCAGCCGCAGGACGAGACGAGCAGGAGCATGCCGAGGGCCAGGGCAGCGGGCACGGGAAGACGTCGCACGACTCGGCCTCCAGGGACGGCATGCCGGCAATGGTCCGGACCAATATGGCGCGGCTGACGCGATCACATCAAGAGGGCGGTGTGTACGAAGCACCTCGCGCGGTTCCGTATGCTGAAGTGCGCACGGCCGAACTCACCCTGAGGGATGGGGAGTTCTGTGCTGAAGGCGCGGTCCGCTGTCGTCGCTGATCCCGCGCCGGCCGGGAGGCCGGAGTCGACACGGGCTCGGGCCCCCGGCCCCTGGTGCGCGTGGCGTGCACCGACCGGACCCCTCGGGTGGCCCCATGATCGGGGACAGCATCAGATGGTGCTGAGTGACGGTCAGTGTCCCCGGCAGAGAGTTTCCTCATCGTGCGTGTCCAGTTCCTCGCCTTCGCCACGGCAAGTGTCGCCGCCCTGCTCGCCCCGGCGACACCCTCGACCGCCCACCCGCCAGAGGAACCCCGATACCGGCACGACAGACCGACCGAGGAGGCCGTCCGGGCGGCCGACCTGCTGGCCAAGGTACGGGACTGCGCCCCCGTCTCCCGGGGCCGCTACCGCACCGACGCCGACAGGCCCGCGACCATCCCCGTCTGCGGCACCGAGGACGCCGTCTTCTGGACGGCGGACATGGACATCGACTGCGACGGCCGCCCCGGCCGCCGCTGCAACCGCCGCGCCGACCCGTACTTCGCCGCCAGTACGGCCTTCCAGGCCTCCGACGGCCGCCACCTGAACGCCGAACGCCTGCCGTACGTCGTGGTACCCGTCCCGAGCCGCATCTGGGACTACCGCGAACACGGCGTGCGCGGCGGATCGGTGGCGGCCGTCATCCACCGCGGCCGGGTGCAGTACGCGGTCGTCGGTGACACCGGGCCGCGCGAGGTCATCGGCGAGGCGTCGTACGCCGCCGCCCAGGCCCTCGGCATCCCGTCCGACCCGCTCGTCGGAGGAACGGACTCCAGCGTCACCTACATCGTCTTCAAGGGCTCGCGGGTCTCACCCTTGGAGAGCAACGCTGCCGCCGTGGCGGAGGGGGAGCGGCTGGCGCGGCGGTTCGTGGGTGGTGGGTGAGGCCGCACTTGGCGGTTGCGTGACCGTCGAGCCCGGTCTGGCGGTCGAGTGACCGTCAGACCGCGGACCAGCCGTCGTCGACGGGCAGGATCACACCGTTGATGTTGCTCGCCGCGTCCGAGGCGAGGAACACGATGGCGGCGGCCTGCTCCTCGGGCTGGGCCAGCCTGCCCACGTTGACGAAGTGCGGGCCCAGGGCCGTGGGCCCGTGCGCGCCCTGCTCGGCGTCCACGGAGATGCCGGTGCTGGTGCCGCCCGGGGCGATGGCGTTCGCGCGGATGCCCTGCTTCCGGTACATCACCGCCAGGGACTTCGTCAGGCCCGCCACCCCGTGCTTCGAGGCCGTGTAGGCGGCACCGGCCGCGCTGCCGCGCAGGGACGCCTCGGACGCGGTGTTGACGATCGCACCCCGGCCGGCGGCGAGCATGTGCGGCAGCACCGCCCGGGTGAGCAGGAACGGGGCGGTGAGGTTGACCCGGATGACCCGCTCCCACTCCGCGTCGCCGACGTCCGCGAGCGCCGACATGCGGTCCATGATCCCGGCGTTGTTCACCAGTACGTCCACCCCGCCGAAGCGCTCCACCGCCGTCCGCGTCACCTCGTCGACGACGGCCTGCTCGCTGAGGTCGCCCGTGACGGCGACGGCGGAGCCGCCCGCCTCCGCCATCTCCTTGACGGTCGCCTCCGCGCCCTCGGCGTTGAGGTCCGCCACCACGACCCGGGCGTCTTCGGCGGCGAAGGCCAGGGCGGCGGCGCGCCCGATGCCCGATCCCGCTCCGGTGACGATGACGCTGCGGCCGTCCAGTCCAGTGGTCATGGGGTTGCTCCTCGGGGTTGGGGGAGGGCGGCGAGCCCGGCGTGGGCCGTGCGGTCCTACCGTACGACTTAATGTCTCTGAGTGACATAAAGTCGTGGTGGAGAATTCCGGTAGACCGATCACCGGCACGGGAGGATCCGATGGCCGCAGCCCACGGACGCACGGGCAGACCACCGCTGAGCGAGGAACGCAAGGCCGAGATCCGGCTGGAAATCGCCCGCGCCGCGGTGAACCTGTTCGTGCGTCAGGGCGTCCACGCGACCACCGGCGAGCAGATCGGCCAGGCGGTCGGGGTCTCGGCGCGGACGGTGTGGCGGTACTTCCCGAGCAAGGAGAGCTGCGTACGGCCACTGTTCTCGGCCGGGATCGAGCTGCTCGCCGGATGCCTGCGCGACTGGCGCCCGGGACAGCCGCTGGTGGCGGCCTTCGACCGGGCGCTGGCGGGCGAGCCGGAACTGGTGGCCGGTCCCGAGCGCACGATCCTCGGCCCGCTGGTACGGCTGACCCGGACCGAGCCGGGCCTGCGCGCGGTCTGGCTCCAGACGTACGACGAGGCCGAACCGGCGTTCGCCCACGCCCTCGCCGAGCGGGCCGGGCTGCCGCTCGACGATCCGCGGGCGGCCATCCAGGCGGCGATGTTCAACGCGGCGCTGCGGGCGGCGGTGGAGCACTACGCGTGGCGGGGCGCGGCGGGAGATGATCTTGAGGCGACGGTGCGGTCGGCGTTGGCCGTCGTCGCGGAGGGGCTGCGTTGAGGTGGCGCGGCGACGGAGGGGGACGAGCGGGACGCGGCCGCCCGTTCAACCTCCGCCGCCACTGAAAGAGGCTCAGACCTTCCGGTAGCTGTACGCCTCCGAGGCCGCCGCCGCGACCCCGTCGAGGTCCGCTCCCGTGGCCGCCGTGACGACCGCGGCGACGGCGCCCTCCAGGAACGGACAGTCCACCAGGCGGGTCTGCGCGGGCAGTTCGTCGCCCTCGGCGAGCAGCGCCTTCACGGTGAGGACGGCGCTGCCGAGGTCGGTGAGCACGGCGACCCCGACGCCCCGGTCCACGGACGCGGCCGCGGCGGCGATCAGCTCCGCGCTCGTACCCAGCTCGCCGCCCTCGGTGCCGCCCGCCGGAGCGACGGGCACCGCCGCGGCGCCGCCCGCGAGCCCCTTCGCCAGCTCGGCCACGGACACTGCGACCTGCGCGCTGTGCGACACCAGCACGATCCCGACCAGCTTCTCGTCACTCACCGGCGGCCTCCGCGAGCCCCGCGACGAGCAGCGCCGACGACGTGGCGCCCGGATCCTGGTGCCCGATGCTCCGCTCGCCCAGATAGCTGGCCCGGCCCTTGCGGGCCTGCAACGGGATCGTCGCCAGCGCACCCTGCTCGGCGGCGTCGCGCGCCGCGCCGAACGAGTCACCGAGCGCGTCCACCCCCGGCACCAGCGCGTCGATCATCGTCTTGTCGCCGGGCGCGGCCCCACCGAGCGTCATCACGGCGTCCACGCCCGCCCGCAGCGCGTCGGCGAGCTGGGCCCGGTCGACCTCGGCGGCGTCGCCGAGTGCCTTGCCGGTGCGGCGCAGCAGCGTGCCGTACAGCGGTCCGGAGGCCCCGCCGACCGTCGAGATCAGCTGCCGCCCCGCCAGGATCAGGACGGCGCCGGGCGTGTCCGGGGCCTCCTTCTCCAGCGCCGCCGTCACGGCGGTGAACCCGCGTTGCAGATTGCTGCCGTGGTCGGCGTCCCCGATGGGGGAGTCGAGGGCCGTGAGCCGTTCCGCCTCGCGGTCCACGGACGCGGCGGTCGCCGTCATCCAACGGCGGAAGAAGTCGGCGTCGAGCACGGGGTCTCCTTGCCTGGTAGATGCCTTGATCGTCTCTCCGCCGTCTCACATACCCCAGCGCAGTCCCGGGGTCGCCACCGGCGCGTCCCACAGCCGCAGCAGCTCCTCGTCGACCTGGCACAGGGTGACCGAGGCGCCGGCCATGTCGAGGGAGGTCACATAGTTGCCGACGAGGGTACGGGCGACGGCGACCCCGCGCTCGGCGAGCACCCGCTGCACCTCGGCGTTGAAGCCGTACAGCTCCAGCAGCGGCGTCGCGCCCATGCCGTTGACCAGGACCAGGACGGGATTGCGCGGGCTCAGGTCTTCCAGGACGGCGTTCACCGCGAAGTCGGCGATCTCGCGCGAGGTCATCATCGCCCGCCGCTCCCGGCCGGGCTCGCCGTGGATGCCGATGCCCAACTCCAGCTCGCCGGGCGGCAGATCGAAGGTGGGGGTGCCCTTGGCGGGCGTGGTGCAGGCGCTCAGCGCCACGCCGAAGCTGCGTGCGCTCTCGTTGACCTGCCGCGCGATCGCCTCGACCCGCTCCAGCGGCTGCCCCTCGTCGGCGGCGGCCCCGGCGATCTTCTCCACGAACAGCGTGGCCCCGGTGCCCCGCCGCCCGGCGGTGTAGAGGCTGTCGGTGACGGCCACGTCGTCGTTGACCAGCACCTTGGCGATCTGGATGCCCTCGTCCTCGGCGAGCTCGGCCGCCATGTCGAAGTTGAGCACGTCACCGGTGTAGTTCTTCACGACGAACAGCACCCCGGCTCCGCTGTCCACGGCCGCCGCGGCCCGCACCATCTGGTCCGGCACGGGGGAGGTGAACACCTCTCCGGGGCAGGCGGCCGACAGCATCCCGGGGCCGACGAATCCGCCGTGCAACGGCTCATGCCCCGAGCCGCCACCGGAGACGAGCGCGACCTTCCCCTCGACGGGCGCGTCCCGCCGTACGATCACCCGGTTCTCCACATCGACGGTCAACTCGGGATGAGCCGCCGCCATGCCTCGCAGGGCGTCCGCGACGACGGTCTCCGCAACGTTGATGAGCATCTTCATGGGTACCTCCTGGTGAAGCTGGCAAATGGGCTCACGACTTGCGTTTTTGCAGGTCAGGGCGGGGTCAGGTCGGTAGTCGATCTTGGCGGTCGGAAGCGGGCCGGCGGGGAGGCTCCTGTCGGCAGTATCGACCTTGCGGCAGCGAAGGTCACGTGCGCGGAGGCTCCTGGGCGTGCCCGGTGCTCTGGCGGACATGCTGATTGCACCGTTTGGCGGCCACAATGGGGGCGGTGTGGCGTGCGGCCGGACTCTGCGGTCGCCATCAGGGGCAGCGCGGTCCAGTGCGCGTTGGCCGACAACTGGGCGGCGCCTGCCGTGACCGCCCTCGGTCCGCGCCCTCTCGACGTTCACACCCGCACGGGGCGTACGAGGCGTCCACACCGAGGGCGACGCGAACCGCCGGCTTCACCGCCGCCCCACCGAGGACGCGTCGGTCGACCCGGCGGTACAAGCCGGGGAGCCGACGTTCTCAGCGCTGTGCCCGGGGAAGTCAGCGCGGCGTCCCGCTCACCGGACCGACACTTCCACCGTCCCGGTGACACACGGCGTGCCGTCCTCCTTGAGGATCGACGCGTCGAGCAGCACCCGTACCCCCTCGTCGGAGTCGGTGACCGTGCGGACCGTCGCCGTCCAGGTGAGCGGTTCGTCGGCGACGGCGGTCGCGACCACAGCGGGCGCCACTTCACGGAACTGTCCGGTGGTGAACGCCAACGCGTGCTGCTGGCCCGCGCGTTCGCCCAGCAGCGGTCCTGGCGAGCCGACGAACCACCTGGACATCCGTCACAAGGTGGAACTGCTCCCCAGGCCCGATCACCGTCAGCGTGCTGCTTCCGGCCCGCGCGGCAGCAGCGCCACCGCCAGTGCCGGTACGGCGGCGAGGACCAGCCACGGCACGGCGGCCGGGAGGCCAAGGTCGAGGAGTGAGCCGGTGGCCGAGCTGCCGATGAGGACGATCAGGCCGGAGACGGAGGACAGCGCGCCGGTGTAGAGGCCGATGCGGCCCTCCTCGGCGAGGTCGGGTACCCAGGCGCGGGCGGCGGGCACGACCAGCATCTGGCCGACGGTGAGCAGGACGACGTACCCGGCGGCGGGCAGCAGTCCGGCAAGTCCCGTCCAGCCCGCCGGGCGCGCCGCTGCCACGACCGCGAACCCGGCCGCGATCAGCAGCAGGCCACCGGCCATGGAGCGGCGCAGGTCGAGCCGGTCGCCCGCCCACCGGGTGACCGGGAGCTGCGCGCACACGACGAGCAGGGACGACAGGGCGAACAGCCAGGACAGCGGCGCCTGCGAGCCCGTCGCGCGTTCCACCTCGTCGGGCAGGGCGAGGTAGAGCTGGTTGTAGGCGAGGAGATAGCTGCCGTAGGCGCAGCACAGGGCGAGGAAGCGGCGGTTGCGCAGCAGCACGCGCAGGCCGCCCCGGTCCCGTATCCGCACCCGGCCGGGGATGTGCTGCGGCATCAGCCACGCGTGCCCGGCGAGGACGAGAACGAAGACTCCGGCCCCGGCGAGGCAGGCCGTACGGAAGTCGACGGCGAGCAGCAGAGCGCCGAGCAGCGGTCCGACGAAGGCTCCGGCCTGGCCGGCCGCGGACAGCAGCGCCAGCACGCGGGTGCGGGAGCCGTGGCCCTCCTCCTCCCACACCACCGCCTGGCGGGCCACCTCCGACTCCACGGCCGGTGAGAACAGCGCGGCGGCGAAGCCGATCAGCAGCACCGAGCCGATGACCGACCAGGTCGCCTCGGCGAACCCCAGCCAGGCGAACCCGGCGATCCGCAGTACACAGCCCACCAGGACGACGGGCCGCACCCCATATCGGTCGACGAGCCAGCCCCCGACCACGAACAGCCCCTGCTGGCTGAAGGTTCGCAGCCCCAGGACGAAGCCGACCAGCCAGCCCGCCATGCCGATCGCGGTGCCGAGGTGCTCGGCGAGGAAGGGCAGTACGGCGTAGAAGCCGACGTTGAAGGCGAGTTGGGTCAGGATCAGCAGCTTCAGGAGCGGGGAGAGGTGCTTCCAGGTGCGCTCGCGGGGGGCCTTGGGGCCGGTGGCGGAGCGGTTGGGGAGAAGGCGGGAGAACAAGTCGGTCATCGTCCGGGGGTGTTGGTGAGAGAGGGGGAGGCCAAGGCGACGGCGGGCTGCGATTCCGCCGGTTCGGGCTTCACCGGCGGTACGGCCGGTGGGCCCGGCCTGCGCCGAGGCCGGGGCAGCCGCACCCCGCCCGCCGCCGTGACGGCCAGCGCGCCGAGGAGGGCGAGGACGGCTGCGGGGCCAGGACGGCCCAGGGGGCGCGTTCGACGTACGGCTGGTTCTCGGCGAGCAGCAGGCCCCACTCGGGGGACGGCGGCTGGGAGCCCAGACCGAGGAAGCCGAGCGCGGCCAGGCTCAGGGCGATGCCGGGCAGCCGGAGCAGGGCGTGGCGGACGACGGGCGGCAGGACGGCGGGCAGCAGTTCGTGCCAGAGCAGGTACCCGGGGCCGGCGCCGAGCGCGCGGGTGGCGGTCAGGTGAAGGGTGGCGCGTTCCTGTCGTAGGAGGGAGGAGGTGTGGGCGGCCAGCGGGGCCCATGCCACGACGGCCACCGCCAGCGCCGGTGTCCACGGGCCGCTGCCCGCGACGCCGGTGACGAGGAGGGCGGCCAGGACGGGGGGTACGGCGTTGACCGTGTCGACCAGCGGCCCCGACAGGCGGGGCAGGAGGCCCAGCAGGACGCCGGTCACCAGGGCGGCGGCGCTCACCGCGAGGGCGATGCCGAGGGTGCTGAGCGCGCCGTGCGCGATCCGCGCCAGCACGTCCCGGCCGAGCGCGTCGGTGCCGAACGGGTGCTCCCAGGAAGGGGCTTCGAGACGGGCGAGGGTGTCCAGCGCGAGCGGGTCGCGGGGCAGGCCGAGCGCGACGACGGCGGCGAGCAGCAGCCCGTAGACGAGAGGGGCGACGCGTGGCGTCGGCGGGGTGGGCCGGTGCAGGGAGTGCAGGGCGCCGTCGCGCAGCGCGGGCCCGATCAGCCACCGCACCCCCAGCCTGGCCAGCAGCGCGACGGCGGCCGCGAGGACGACCAGCGCGAGCGTGCCGGTCTGCAGGACGGGCAGGTCCTGGGCGAGGGCGGCACGCAGCGTGAGCCGTCCGAGCCCTGGGATGTCGAAGATCTGCTCGACCGCGACCGAGCCGCCGGTCAGACCGACCACGAACAGCCCCAGGTTGGGCAGCAGTCCGGGCACACAGCGGCGCACCGCCTGCCGCGCCACGGAGCCCGGTGGGACGCCGCGCGCGGCGGCGGCCAGCGCCCACGGCTCGGCGAACGCGGCGGGCAGCAGGTCGTCCAGCATCCGCCCGAGGACCGCCCCGGCGGGCAGCCCGAGCGCGAGCGACGGCAGGATCATCCACTGCGGGCCGTACCAACCGAGCGCGGGCAGCCAGCCCAGCTGTACGCCGACGACCGACGCCAGCACGGAGGCGACCAGGAACTCGGGCAGCGCGGCCAGCACCGCCGAGCCGGTGCCACCGGTGCCGCGCCCGCCGAGCCGCCGCCGGGAGCCGAGCCACAGGGTGCGCGCACACACGGCCCCGGCCGTGGCCACGGCGACGACGACGGCTCCCGCCATCAGCAGCAGGGACACCCCGAGGGCCTGGCCGGCGGCGGGCAGCACCTCGGTGTCCGACACCCAGGACCGGCCGGCGTCCCCCCGCAGCAGCCCGCCCAGCCACCGCCCGAGCAGCGCCAACGGGCCGTCGTCCAAGCCGAGCTGCTCGCGGATGGCGCGCAGCGTCTCGGGGGTCGGGTCCCGCTCGGCCGAGCGCGCCTTGAGCACGGTCAGCGCCGGGTCGGTGCGCGACAGCCACGGCAGCAGGCCGATCGCACACACAAGGGCGGCCGTCAGTACGGCCCGCCACAACAGCGTGAGGCCGCCGCCCCGCGCCAGAACGCGCAGGGCGGCGGTAGGCCTGGTCAGGGGGATCAGCTCCGGGTCCCGATGCCGACGAACTCACGCTCGTACGGGTCGAGGACGGCGCCCTTGACGGACGTACCGATGCCCGTGACGACCTTCAGGTGCACGAGGGGGATCACCGCGTCCGTGCCGAGGATCGCGGCCTCCGCCTTCATGGCCGCGTCCTGCCGCTTGGCGGGGTCGGTCTCGGCCTGCGCGGTGGTGACGAGCTTGTCCACGTTCTTGTCGCACAGGAACGACAGGTTGTTGGAGCCGTCGCAGGTGTAGTCGCCGTCCAGGACGGTGACCGGGTCACCGGTGTCCAGCATCATGTTGCGGGAGTAGACGGCGGCGTCGAACTTGCCTGCGAGCAGGTCGCTTTCGAGTCGCGCGTACGTACGCACCTCCAGCTTCACCTTGAAGCCGGCCTTCTGAAGCTGCTGCTGGAGCACCTGGGCGGCCTCCGGCAGTTCGGGCCGGTCGTTGTAGGTGGCGATGGTGATGCTCTTGCCCTTGGGGTCGGCTGCCTTCGCCAGGCCGGTGGGCTCGATCCGCTTGCCGGACGCCCAGGTCAGGGCCGGGCCGTAGAGACCCTGGGCGGGCTCGGCGTACCCCTCGTACACGCCCTTGGCGATCACGGAGGTGTCGACCGCCTCGCGCGCGGCGGCTCGCAGCCCCGCGTCCTTGAAGACGCCCGTCCGGGTGTTGAGGTACAGGCTGGTGTTTCGCGCGGTGTTGACCTCGTGGGCGGTGTCCTTGTCCAGCGAGGCGACCTGGGCGACGGGGACCGCCTCGGCGATGTCGACGTCACCGGTGCGCAGGGCGTTGGCGCGGGCGGTGCCGTCGGAGACGAACTTCGCGTCGATGCCGGACGCCTGGGCGCGGCCGCCCCAGTAGTCGTCGAAACGGTCCAGGGTGGCCGCGGTGTCACCGGTGATCTTGGTGAGCGCGAAGGGGCCGGTGGCGGTGCCGACCGGGCTCACCTTGCCGTCCTTGCCGTAGGCCTTGGGGGAGAACACCGCGAGGCTCGGGTTGGTCAGCCGCAGCGGCAGCACGGGGTCGGCGTCGGCGGCGGTGACCTTGACCTGGTCGTCGCCGACGGCCTCGGCGGTGAGCTGCACGCCGGATATGGCGGTGGGAGCGGGGTCGGCCTGGGCGGCGTGGGTGAGGGCGGAGGCGACGGCCTTGGCGGTGACGTCGCTGCCGTCCTGGAACTTGGCGTCCCGCAAGGTGAACAGCCAGCTCTTGCCGTCCTGCTCACTGCTCCACGACTCGGCGAGCGCGGGTACGGCGGTGCCGTTGGCGTCGAGCCGGGTCAGCCCCTCGGCGACTCCGAGCCGGGAGAGGATGAAGGCGTCCTGGCTGCCGTACGGCGAGTAGTTCTCCGTGGGCTGGAAGGCGAGCGCGACACCCAGACGGCCGCCCTCGCCGGAGCCGGAGGAGTCCGAGGACGCGTCGTCGCCGGAGGAGGAGAAACAGCCGGAGAGCAGCGGAGCGAGCAGCAGACCGGCTATCAGCCGAAGGCGGGGAGATCTCATGGTCCTCGTTCTGTCTTTCCAGGGCCGGGCACGTCGGCCGGCCTCGACCGACATCCTATGAACATGATTTTCGTTTAAACAAGTGGGATCTCGAAGTGCACGACGCCGCTGCCGCCGCCGGGCATCTCCTCCCGCTCCTCGCACACGACCTTGCCCAGCGTCTGCCACAGCCCCATCGCGCCGGGGGAGTGCGGGTACGTGTGCAGATACACGGCCTGGTAGCCGCCGTCCGCCCGGGCGAAGTCCAGCAGCCCGTCCACCAGCCGCTTGGCCAGCCCGCGCCGCCGGTGCTCGGGGCGCACGTACACCCGTCGCAACTGGGCGGTCACCCCCGACGGATACCGCTCGGCCAGCCACTGCGGGTTCGGCGGATGGGCCGGCCCGCGCGCGTCGAGCGCGGCCGTGGCCGCCACCGTCCCGTCCTCCTCGGCCACCGCGACCAGCAGGGTGTGCCGGGGTGGGGCGACGTAGAAAGACTCCGGATCGACGATGTCCGCGTGCCAGCGCGGCACGTACCCGGTGCCGAAGTCGCGGTACACCGTGTCGAGCATCACGGCCCGTGCGTCGTCGAGGTCCTCGGCCGTGGCTGTTCTGATGTGGTAGTTGAGCACCTGCAAATGATATGCAGGTGCTCAGATGCTCACTAATGGGAGGGCCGGTGCGAGGTAGGGGCGGAACGGTCCCCGTCCAGAACCCCTACTGGCGCATGTGCTTTCGGTCAACGGCTCGCCGGACGGCCCCCGCAGTCAGCAGAAGAAGTCCCAGGCCGATGACGGAAGGCCCGGGCCGGGCAGGACGTACATGGCCACGCCGACCATGGTCAGGGCGGTGCCGATCGACATCAGTACGACGCCGGGTCTGGACGGGGGCATGCTGCTCCTCGGTTGTCGGTTGTCGGTTGGCGCGGGTGCGTAGTCGCCGCCGTCAGGATGGTGCCCGGCCGCCGAGCGAGGAGAGCGCCGTGGTCACCGTCTGGCTCAGGTCGCGCTTGTTCGCCCCGGCGCGGGAACGGAGGTTGACGCCGTACGCGAGGAGCGCGAGTAGGTCGGCGGAGGAGTTGGGGTCGCAACCGGGGGAGAGCCGGCCCTGGGCCTCGGCGGTGGTGAGCGCCGCGTGCATCGCGTTGCGCAGTTCCTGGTGGTGGTGGTCGAGGAGGGCGCGGACCTCGGGGTCGTCGTTCTCGGAGCCGGCGTGCGCGTTGGAGATCATGCAGCCCCAGCGGGCGTACTCGCCGGAGCAGCGCGTTTCGATGAGCCCGTCGAAGAACTCCGCGACCGCGGGCAGCCCGCGCTCGTCGGCTGCGAGCCGCCGGAACGCCGGCCGGGACCGCCGCTCCATGTAGCGGCGCAGTGCGGCGAGGTAGAGCTCCCGTTTGCCGCCGAACGTGGCATACAGGCTGGAGCGGTTGAGGCCGGTCGCGGTCACCACGTCCTGGATACCGGTCGCGGCCATGCCCTGCCGCCAGAACAGCCGGACGACCGTGTCCAGGGCCGCGTCCGGGTCGAAGTGCTTGATGTCCGGCACGCCTCACTCCACAAACTTGAAACAGGGGTTCCAGGATACTGCCCAGTCCATTATCTTGGAATGGTCGTTCTCAGTTGTGTGCCGGCTGTGTTCCAGTTGCGTTCCCAGTTGCGTTCCCAGTTGCGTTTCGAGTTGTGTTCCGACCAGGAGGACTGACTTCCCATGACCCTCAACGCCGAGCTGCGCGCCTTCTACGCGTCCCGTCAGCGCCAAATCCCGGCCGAGATACGGGAGATCATGCGGCGAGCCGGCCAGGAACTCGCCGAGTCGGGCCAGCTCGATCGCGCCCTCGGCGTCGGCGACCGGGCCCCGCGCTTCAGCCTCCCCTCGGCGACCGGGGAGACGGTGTCGCTGGACGGCCTCCTCGCCGACGGCCCGGTGGTGCTGACCTTCTACCGAGGCGCCTGGTGCCCGTACTGCAACCTCGCTCTGCGCTCCCTGCAGCAGCACCACGACGCCATCACCACCAGGGGCGCCCGTCTGGTGGCCGTCTCCCCGCAGATCCCCGACGAGTCCCTGTCCCTGGCCGAGAAGCACCAGCTCGCCTTCGACGTCCTGAGCGACATCGGCTCCGACACCGCCAAGCAGTACGGCCTCGCCTTCGACCTCCCCGACGACCTCGCCGCCGTCTACGACAAGCTCGGTTTCGACCTCCAGCGCGTCAACGCCGGGCACCCGCGCACTCTCCCGCTGCCCGCCACCTACGTCATCGACCGCGTCGGCGCCATTCGCTGGGTCTTCGTCGACACGGACTACACCCGCCGCGCCGAACCGGCCGACCTCCTCGCCGCCCTGGACCTCCTGGACTGACGCGCGTCAGGTGCGGGCGAGTTCGGTGGCGCCGAAGGACACGTCGAAGCGGTCGCACCAGATGCTCACGCCGGCGCGGCCGGACGGGGCGGCCCGGCCGTTGTCGACGCGTTCGTAGCGGGTGTTGAGCCCAGTTCCGATCTCCACCACGGTGGCGGTGGGGGTGGGTGGCGAGGAAGTCCGCCACCCACCTGTCGAACAGGCCGGTACGCAGGACGGCGCCGATCAGACTCGGCAGGTTGTCGAAGCGGGTGAAGTCGCGGTTGTCACCGGCCCACGGGATCGCCTTCCGCGCCGTCGTTCGGCGTGCGCAGCATCACGTGGCCGCCGTGATGCAAGGGTGTGTCCAACTTCAGTCGGGCCGCTTCGCCGCCGGTTCGGGCGTCGAAGACGTGGACTTCGCCGTGGCCGCCGCGGGTGACGGCTATCCAGTCCGTGCCCGGTGAGGCGGCCAGCGCACGGCGTTGGACGCCCTCCCAGGGGGTGCCGCCGCGGCGGGGTGCGCCGTCCATGGCGGGGAGGGGGACGCGGCTGGCGGTGTCGTCGGCGTTCAGGAGGATCAGTTCGTCGCCGTCCGGGTGGATGCGGGTGAACGCGGTGTGGTGTCGGGCGAGGGCCAGCCGGAAGACCAGGCCGGGGCCGAGCTCCGTCAGGATCGTGCGGTTCGTCTCCAGCTCGTGGCGCCACGCCTGGTTGGTCCATTCCGGCCAGCGCAGCGGGTCCGCGGGACCGCCCCGCAGCGTCGACCACAGCGCCTGTCGCCGGGGATCGAGCCGCAGGTACCAGCCCCGGGCGGGCGAACCCCAGGGGATCGTCTGCCCCGGCACGAGAGTGTCGCCCTCGCGGCGTGCCCGGTGCACGCCCTCGCCGGTGGCCGCGAACACCTGGCCCCAGTGCGGGGCTTGGGCGTCTCCGTGTCCGTCGTCCGGCAGCGGAAGGAGGGCGTGGGGTGTGACCGGAGGGCAGCCGGGCGGTGCCCCGAGCAGGTCGGCGAACCGGTGGACGGCCAGGCCGCCGGGCTCCCGGTGCCGCAGGACGACCAGCGGATCGCCGTTGCCCAGGACCGTCACCCCTGGTTCGCCGACGCGCGTGCGTACCCGGGCCGCGTCCGACGTGGCGAGGTCGACGACCGTCAGCAGGTCCGACCACGGTTCGGCGTTCTCGCCCAGACCTGTGGTGACGGCGACCCACCGGCCGGACGGGTCGCAGGCCAGGTGCTCGGCCGGCACGGCGACCGGAATCGCGGTCTCCACCAGTTCGTCGCCGTAGGGGTCGAGCACCAGCAGCTCGCCCCTGCGGTCGTCCACGCAGGCCGCCCGCCCGCCCGGCAAGGCCAGGAACCCGGCGTGCTCGGAGAGGTGACGGCCGGTGAGGCGGCCTGTCTCGGTGCCGTCCGGCACGGTCAGTACGTGGACGGAACCCCCCATGTGGTCGGAGACGAGCAGCAGGGGAGGGGCGGCGGTCATCGATGCCTCCAGGAGAACAGGGTGCTGTTGAAAACGAATATCATGTATCTTCGGGGCGTTCCGGGGTTCCTGAGAAGAAGCGAGGGCATCGATGCTGCGCTCACCGTCGAGATTCGTCCGAAGCTGGATCACCGCGGCGCTGGTGGGTTCGGTGCTGGTCGGGTGCGGCTCTTCCGCCGAACCCGCGAGCGACAAGGCTGCCGCGGCCGGCCCGAAGACCGACGTGTCCGTCGAACCGATCAAGGCGGCGCGGGAGTTGACCGACGCGGGCGGTGTCAAGATCTCCCTCGAGAAGGAGCCCGAGCGCATCGTCTGCCTGTTCGCGCTGTGCGACGACATCCTGACCGAGCTGGGCATCGTCCCCACGGCCACGAACAGCGCGCTCCTCGCCCACCCCGACTTCCTGGGGGAGGAGAAGGCGAAGCAGGTCGACGTCATCCCCGGCGGGTTCATCGCGCCCGAGGTGGAGGCGATCCTCTCCCACAAGCCCGACCTCGTGATCGGCCTGGAGGACACCCACGGCAAGCTCGCCCCGGCCCTGAAGGACGCCACCACCTTCTGGCCCATGCAGCCCGAGACCTGGGAGGACAGCGTGGGCTACCTGCGCGATGTCGCCGCGCTCACCGGCCGCACCGGCGAGGGCGAGAAGGCCGAGAAGACCTTCCGCACCAAACTTGCCGAGGCCGAGAAGGCCCCGAGTGACAAGACCGCGCTCATCATCTACGGCAGCGACGAGAACTTCGGCGTCGCCACCCCGGGCACGGACGTGGTCGCCGGGCTGTTTCCGAAGTTTGCGGACTACCCCTGGAAGTCCCGTGGCGTGGAGGGGAGTTACAGCCTCGAAGAGATCCTCGCCCGTGACGTCGACGTGCTGTTCGTCGAGACGCTGAGCTTCGGCGAGGCGGACGGCAAGCTGTCGGAGAAGCTGGCGAAGAATCCCCTGTGGGGCAAGATCCCGGCGGTGCGGAACGGGGACGTCCACGAGGTGAACTCCGAGGTGTGGGCCAAGGGACGCGGTACCCGTTCGCTGGGCATCGTCCTCGATGAGGCGACGGCCGCGCTGCGGTGAGCGCGCCCACCGCGACGCACCTCACGCCAGGTGACCCCGCGCTGGGCGCCCGGCGGTCCGTGCGCCCGGCGGGCGTATGGCAACTGCCCGTCCTGGTCGTGCTGTTGGTCGCGTCGTCGGCCTGCGCGCTGAGCCTGGGCACGCCCTACGTCCCGCTGCATCGGCTGCCCGGTGCGCTGGTGGAGGGGGACACCACGCTCGCCGGGATCGTGGTCAGCGAACTCCGCGTGCCCCGGCTGATACTGGCGCTTGTCGCCGGGGCCTGTCTGGGAGCGGCGGGGCTCGTGCTCCAGGAGGCGCTGCGCAACCCGCTGGCCGTCCCCGAGATGCTGGGTGTGTCGTCGGGGGCCGCGCTCGGGGTGGCCGCGCCGCTGGTGCTGGCGGTGTCCCTCCCCGCCGCCGTCCAGCCCCTGCCGGCCATCGGCGGGGCCGCGCTCGGCGGCGGACTCACGCTGCTCGCCGCCGGGTTGGGGCGCAGCCCGTCCGCCGTGCTGCTCACCGGCGCCGCCGTCGCCGCCGCGTTGCAGGCCGCGCTGCTCGTGCTGATGGTGATGGCCGACCAGCTCGACCTCCAGCTGATCTACCGCTACCTGCTCGGTTCCCTCTCGGCCCGTACCTGGGACGACGTCACCGGGTTGTGGCCGTGGCTGCTCGTCGCGGTCCCCGCGCTCGTGTTGTGCGCGCCGGTGCTCTCGGTGCTGCGGCTGGGGGACGAGGACGCCGAGGCGCTCGGCGTGCGCGCCCAGCGGGCACGGCTGGCCGCGCTGGCCATCGCCGTCGTGCTGATCGCGCCCGTGACGGCCGTGTGCGGGCCGGTGGCCTGGGTCGGGTTCCTCGCGCCGCACCTGGCGCGGTGGTTCAACCCCGGAGCGGACGCGGTGCGCTGGCTGCCCTGGTCGGCGGCGTGGGGCGCCGTCGTCGTGGCCGTCGCCGACGTCCCGGCCCGCCTCGCGCTGGCGCCCGTGGAGACCCCGGTCGGCGCTTGGACGGCCCTGCTCGGCGTGCCCGCCGGGGTCGCCCTGCTCCGCTCGGGCAACCGCAGGCCGGCGGCCTCGCACCGCACGGCGGGCACCGCTGCCGCTTCACGCGGCGAAGCGACCGCGTCGGCGGGCACCGCTGCCGCCTCACGCGGCGAAGCGACCGCGTCGGCGGGCACCGCTGCCGCCTCACGCGGCGAAGCGACCGCGTCGGAGGAGGTCCGGTGAGCCGGCGTTTCGTGGTGCTCGGCGCACTGGTCGTCGTATGCGCCGGTGTCGAACTGGTGGCCGGGCGGGGCATGTCCCCGGCCGCGGTCTGGGATGTCCTCGGCGGGGGCGGCGATACGACGGAACGGCACATCCTGCTCCAACTCCGGCTGCCCCGGCTGCTGGTGGCCCTCGGTGCGGGGGCGTGCCTCGGCGTGGCGGGCCTGGTCCTGCAGTCGGCGCTGCGCAACCCGCTGGCCGGGCCCGAGGTGACGGGAGTGACGCCGGGCGCGGTGCTCGGAGCGGTCACCGCGACCGGGCTCGGACTCGCCGGGTGGGAATCGCCCCTCGCGGTCGTCGTCGCCGCGTGTGCGGGCGGCTGCGCGGGGGCCGCGCTGCTGTGGCTGCTCGCCGGGCGGGGACGGAGCGACCCGGCGCAGACTGCCGTGCACGGGGTGCTGGTGTCGGCGGTGCTCGGCGGGCTCACGGCCATGGTGCTGCTCGTCGCGCCGGGTGAGCTCGGCAGCGTCGTGCAGTGGCTCGTCGGCACCACGGAGGGGCGGGTGTGGCAGCACTGGCACCTGCTGTGGCCGTGGGCGCTGGCCTGGGGAGTGGTGGCGTGGCTGCTGTCCGGTCCGCTGACCCTGTTGCGCTGCGGGGACGACATCGCCCTCGCAGCCGGGCTGTCCGCCAGGCGGGCCCGGACCCTCGCCCTGCTGTGCGCGGTGGCGCTGACGGCGGGTGCGGTAGCCGCCGTAGGGGCACTGGGGTTCGTCGGACTGCTCGTACCGCACGTCGCCCTGGCCGTCTTCGGCGCCGATCTGCGGCTGACCCTGCCCGGCGCCGCCCTGGTGGGCGCGGCCGTGGTGTGCGGGGCGGACGCTGCGGCACAGCTGTCCTCGCGACTGCTGGCGGCCGCGCTCGACTCCGGGCGGCTCACGCTGCCGGTCGGGGCCCTCACCGCCTGCCTCGGGGCCGCCCTGCTGCTGGTCGTCGTGCGCCGCGCGCCAAGCCGTACGTTCTGATGTCGACGGAGGACAGCATGACCGAGTCCGTGGGGATCCGCGTCGAAGGGGTCCGCTTCGGCTACCCCGGACAAGCCGTGTTGCGGGGCGTCGACATGACCGTCGAGCCCGGTGAGCTGACCGCCCTCATCGGCCTCAACGGCTGTGGGAAGTCAACCCTGTTGCGGCTGGCCGCGGGGCTGCTGCGGCCGGACGAGGGGCGCGTGCTGCTCGGCGGGGACGACCTCGCCCGGCTGTCCCGGCGCGCCACCGCCCGACGGGTCGCGCTGCTGCACCAGTCCGCACCGGCTGTCCCCGGCATGACGGTGCGTCACCTCGTCCGGCAGGGGCGGTACGCGGCGCGTGGCCCGCTCGGCATGCTGCGCGAGGGGGACGACCCCGTCGTGCGCCGCGCGCTGCGCGACGTCGGCGTGGAGCAGTGGGCCGAGCGGGACGTCGACGCGCTGTCCGGGGGTGAGCGGCAGCGGGTGCGGCTCGCGATGGCGCTCGCCCAGGACACCCGTGTCCTGCTGCTGGACGAGCCGACCACCTACCTGGACCTGCATCACCAGCTCGACGTGCTGCAGACCGTGGTCCGCCTGCGCGAGGAACGCGGCCTCACCGTCGTGATGGTGCTGCACGACCTGGCCCACGCCGCGCGGTTCGCCGAACGGATCGTCGCACTGCGCGACGGCCTTGTGGTGGCCGACGGGACGCCGAAGGAGGTCGTCACACCCGGGTTGCTCGCGGACGTCCTCCGGGTGGCCGGCCGGGTCGGCCGGGACCCCGAGGGGGCTGGCCGGTGTGTTACCCGGATCACCCTCTCCCAGCACTAGAATATGAAAATCATACTCATTAGAGTGGTCGGCGGCGCTCACCCGAACGCCGTATCTCCCTGACCGACAAGGAGAGTTCATGGACAACGAGCAGGTCTTCACGCCGATCGCCGACCAGGGCCAGCTGGCCCACGCCTCGGCCTCCCACTCCAACGCGCTCGTCGAGAACCCCTTCGACGACACCGAGGAGTAAGCGAGGGTCCAACCCTCGACCGTGGGCCCGCCCGTTGCCTTCCGGGCGGGCCCACGCCCACCAAGGCCCCTTCCTCACAGGAGGATCGACGTGTCCCGCAGCCAGCTCGTACCCGGTGTCGAGGTCGTCGCCGTACCCGGGCGGGGTCTCGCCGTCCGTACGGCCGAGGGGGAGTTCCTCGCCGTCAGGACGCAGGGCGCGGACGAGGACGCCCTGCTGTCCCGCCTCTCCGGTACGACCGCGGGTGAGCCGGACGACGAACTCGACCGCCTCGTCCGGGCCTTCGAGGACGCCGGGTACCTGGCCGACGGACCGCGGAGCCCGCGATGGCCCGCCGATCGCCGGGACATCCGGCTGCTGGGCGACCCGGTACTGACCGAACCGCTGGCCGCGCTCCTGCGCGCGCTGGGCGCCGAGCCGGCAACGGCGGCTTCCGACAGCACGGCTGACGACCTGTCCGCCGACGAGCCCGCCGCGGTCGTGTGGTGCCTCGACGGGCCCGTGCCCGAGGGACTGTGGGACGCCGCCGACCGGTTGCCCGAGCGCGGCATCGCCTGGCTGCGCTGCCACCGCGAGGGCTGGCAGGCGTACGTCGAGCCGCCGGCCGCCGCCCCGGGGGACGTCACCTCGGCGCACGTCCGGGCCCGTCGGCTCGCCGCCACCCCCGCGCACCGCGAGCTGGCCGCCTACTGGAGCGGGCCCCGTACGTCCGGCGCGCCCGTTCACCTCACCGCCCCGGCCGCGGGGCTGCTGGCCGCCCTGCTCGCCGACGACCTGAGCCGGTGGGCCACCGGCGCGCCCGACACCGGCGACCTGCCCGCCCGGCGCCGGCTCCGGCGCGTCGACCTGCGCACGCTGACCGTCACCGAGCACCCCGTGCTGCCCGTGCCCGACGTCGCCCCGATGCCGAAGAAGGCCGGATGACGCCGTTCACCGTGGCCGTCGCGGCACTCGCCACCGACGTCCATCTCCCGGACGGCGACGGTCCCTTCCCGGCCGTCCTCATCCGTACGCCGTACGACCGGAGACGGCACCGGGCCGAGCTGCGCGGCTGGGCCCGCCGCGGGTTCGCCGCGATGGCCCAGGACGTACGGGGCCGGTATGCGTCGCCGGGGGAGTGGCACGCGTACGAGAACGAGGCCGCCGACGGAGCGGAGACCGCTCGCTGGGCGCGCGGGCAGTCATGGAACGACGGTCGGCTGGTCGCCGTCGGCGCCTCCTACGCCGCCCACTGCGCCCTCGCCCTCGCGCTCGACGCCCCCACGGACGCCCGGCCCGACGCCGTCATCGCCGCCGTTCCCGCGCTGGGCTCCGCCGAGACCGCACGCGAACCCTCGGGCGTGGAACGGCTGCTGGCCCGCGCCGGATGGTGGGCCGCCCACGGCGACCGGCCGGACTCCGACGAGAGCGCCCTGGACAAGGCTCTCGCGGCGGACCCCGGCCTGCTCACCCATCTGCCGCTGACCGGCCTCCCGGAACGGCTCGGCCGGAGCCTGCCCTCCTGGCCGGGCCTGTGGCGCCACCACGAACGCGGCCGGCTCCTGACGGAGGCGGAGCACGCCGGGATGCCGCTGCTCGCGGTCGGCGGCCACCACGACCACTTCACCGAGGACACCGTCGCGCTGTGGCGCCACTGGGGCGGTCCGTCGGCGCGGCTGCTGCTGGGCCCCTGGGGACACGGTCTCGTCGCCGAGCCGCACCCCGACGCCCGGCCCGCGCACCGGGTGAGCCTCGGCGACCTCTACGTGCGCTGGGCCCGGCGCGCCCTCGCCGGGGATCTCGGCCGCGGGCGCCGTGGCGCGGTGGGGCTGGGCGGCAGCCCCCTGTGGGTGCCCGCCGGCACGGAGGGCGAGCCGCGCGCGCAGAACGTACGGTTGCTGCACGGCGCCTCCTTCACGGCCGATCCCGAACACCCCGTCTCGTCCGCGGACCTGGCCGTCCCCACGGAGGGTCCGCCCGACCGCTGTCTGCTGGTCACCCCGCCACTGCCGCGTCCGCTGGACGTGGTCGGGCCCGTGGAGGTGCGGCTACGAGCGACCGCCCACACTCCGTCCGCCGACTGGGCCGTCCGGCTCGTCGCCCTCACGCCGGAAGGGGTGGCCCAGCGGCTCGCCGTCGGCGTCGTCCGACGCGAGGAACCTCCAGGCACGAACGCCGAGTTCACGGTAGGGCTCGGCCGGATCGCGCGGCGACTGCCCGCGGGCACCCGATTCCGGCTGGAGATCGCCGGTCACCACTTCCCGGCCCACGCCCGCAACCCCCACACCGGTCACGACCCGGTCACGGCCACCCGGCTGATCCCCTCCCGGCGTGAGGTCGACGCCGGGAACGTGGTGCTCCGGCTGCCCGTGCTCATGTCCCGTCCCCTTCCCACCGATCCCGCAGAGGAGATCCTGCGATGACGGCGCTGCCGCTGGAAGCTCTCGTCGACCCCGTCTGCGGCATCGTCCGCTCCGTCGAGCCCGTCGAGCACCCCGTGGGCGCCCCGCCCCGCTACACCGCGCTCACCGCCGAGATCGCCGACGCCCGGCGGCTCGGTCTGTGGCCCGCCGACCGGGTGTCGCTCGGCACCACCTTCGGCGACCCAGAGGGTGCCCGAATAGCCGCCATAGCGGAGGGCATAGAGCGGTACTGCGGCAACCGCGTCCCGCCGCCCGGTCACCCTGACGCTCCCCTGCGTGCCACGGCCGCCGAGCTGGCAGAGAAGGGGCTGCGGCTGTACGGGCCGGACGAACTGCCGACCTACGCCGACTGGCAGTACGCCCGGGAGAAGTTCCCCTACCGCCCCCTTACCGCCGACACGCCGTCCCTGTGGACGCGCGGCACCGAACGGCTGCCCGAAGGGCGGACCGCCGAGGTCTGGGCCCCGGTCGCGCTGACCCACCTCAACTGGCGCCAGGGCGAGCTGCGTTCACTGCCGCGCACCCACCACCTCAACTACGCGGGGATCGCCACCGGGCAGGGATTCGACGACGCGGTCGAGCGCGGCCTGCTGGAGATCGTCGAACGCGACGCGCTCGAACTGTGGTGGCACCTCGACGGCCCCACCCGCGGCATCGACCCGACCAGCGTGCCCGGCCTCACCGACGACCTCGCCGGATCCGCGCTCGACGTCCATCTCGTCGAGATGCCCTCGGAGTTCGCCCCCTGTATGGCCGCGCTCGTCCACGACCCCCGGCTCGGCCTCTACGCCGCCGGGTTCGCCTGCAAGTACGACCCGGCCGAGGCCGCTCGCAAGGCCGTCCTCGAAGCCGTCCATACCTGGGTCTTCACGCAGGGCCTCACCGACCCGGACGGCTGGGTGTTCCAGGCCGTCGAGGCCGGGCTGCTCGCGCGCGGGCTGTACCTGGACCACCAGGGCGACGGCCGCTATCTCGACGTGTGCGGCGAACAGTTCGAGCATGTGCGGGACCTGGGAGCGCACGTCCAGGTGTGGCTGGACGAGCGGATGGCAGCCGAGGCCCGCCGGTTCACCGAGCCCGCGCACAAAACCGTGCCCATCGACGCGGTCGAGCCCGGAAGCCGTGACCGGCTGGCACGGGCACTCCACGAGGACGGCCACCGCGTCATGACGTTCGACCTCACCACCGAGGACGTCGCCGAGACGTCCCTGCGTGTCGCCCGGGTCCTCGTCTCCGGACTCCTCCCCAACGCCCCTGCCGCCTTCGGCTACTTCGGCTGCCCGCGCCTCACCGACGCCGCCGTCGCGCGCGGGTGGCGCGCGACCGCACCGAGCGGACCGGAGGACTTCACGCTGGCTCCTCCTCCCCACATGTGAGGGCCGCCCCGTGACATACGCCCAAGAGGCAAGTGGGGGACTGGGACGTCCTACGGCGCACGCGGACGAGGACCGCCCGCCGGACCTCGTCACCGCCCTCGCCCGCGCCCGCTCCGCGGAGGATCCCGGCCCGGACACACCCGCCGGGCCCGCCGTCCGCGCCTGGCCGGGACCATCGCGCCCCATACCGGAGCCCGGTCCCGGCGAGCTGGACCTGCGGGCCCTGCTCCGTCTCTCCCTGGCGGCCTCGGACCGTTCCGGGCGGCTGCGGCCCGCCCCTTCCGCGGGCGCGCTGCACCCGGTGGACACCGAACTCGTCGTGGGTGCCGGCTGCCCGCTGCCGCCCGGACGCTACGGCTACGACCCGCTGCGCCACCGCGTGCACCGCCTCGGCCGGGAACCCGACGGCACGCCGCCCGGGGCGACCGTCGAACTCTCCGTCACCCCACGGCGCACGGTCTCCCACTACGGACACCGGGCCTGGCCGCTGATACTGCTGGACACCGGGCACGCTGCCGCAGCGCTGTGGCTCGCGGCGCGCGCGCTGGGCACGTGCGCCGCCCGGCTCAGGCTGGACGGTCTCGCCGAGTCCCCGCTCGCCGAGGTGCACTTCGACCTGCCCGAGCGGACGGATCAGGTTCGCCCACGCGACGGCACGCGATGGACCGATCCGTGTCTCGGCTCGGGCGCGCCCACGCCCGGCGCGCTGCTGGCCCGCCGCAGCGCGCCGCCACCGCTCACCGGCACCCCGTCCCGGGACGTTCTGCGGGCCGTGCTCGCGACCGCCGTCCAGGCGAGCGCCGGTGAGCTCTCCTGGTGCGCGGCCGTCGGCGAACCGCAGCCCGAGCTGGTCGAACTTGCGCCCGACGGCACACTGCGGCGGCTCGCGGCGGGGGAGGCCCGGCCGACGCTCGCCGTCTGGGCCGCGCGCCAGGCGTGGATCGCGGACGCGGGCGCCGTCCTGCTCGCGTACGGCTGCCCGGCGGACGCCGACGCCCCGAGGATCCGCCGAGCGCACCTGCGGGCCGGGTTCGCGGTCCATCTGGCGCAGGTGGCCGCCGTACGACACGGGCCGGCCGCGCGCCCCGTCGGCTCCTGGCAGCAGGCGGACCTGGGCGCGGCGCTCGGCACTCCACCGGGCCGGGACTGGATCGTCCACGGCCTGGCCCTCGGCACCACCCATCCCGACGAGGAGAAGACCTCGTGATCGTCCACCCCGAGCTGCGTCGCGCCACCCGGCACGCACGGCGCCCCCTGCTCGCGGCCACCCTCCTGCAGGCGGCCGTCACCCTCACCCACCTCGCGCAGGCCGTACTGCTGGCAGTCGCCCTCGCCGACCTGGCCCGCGGTGACACGAACCGGCTCCCGCTGCTCCTCGGCGCGGTGCTCGGCGTCGTCGCCGCACGCGCCGGGCTCGGCAACTGGCAGCGGCGCACCGCCACCCGCGCCGGGGCACGGGTCAGGGTGGCGCTGCGGGACGAACTCCTCGCCCACCTCGGACGGCTGGGACCCGCACACCTGACCAACGCCCGCGCCGGGGCTGTGCGCACCACTCTCGTCGACGGCGTGGAGGGCGTCGACGCCTACGTCTCCCGCTACCTGCCCCAGCTCCTGATCACCCTCACCGTGCCGCCCCTGCTGCTCGCGGCCCTGACCGCCGTCGAACCGGCCGCCCTCCTCGGCCTCGTCCCCGCTGTGCTCCTCGCCCTCGTCGGGCCGCGCGCCTGGGACCGGCTCCTCGCCCGGCGCGGCAAGGAGCACTGGGACACCTACGAGCACCTGGGCGCCGACTACCTGGAAGCCCTGCAGGGCATGCCCGCCCTGCGGGCCGCCGGCGCCGTCGGGCGCACCCGGCAGCGGCTGGAGAAGCGGTCGGCGGCGCTGCACCGGGCCACCGTCGCCAAGCTGCGCGTGTCCCTCGTCGACACCGGCATCACCGACCTCGCCATCCAGGGCGGCACCGCGGCCGCCGCGCTCCTCGCCTGCTGGTCGGCCGTCACCGGATCCACCACGGCGACCGGCACCTACCTGGTGCTGCTCCTCACCTCCGAGTGCTTCCGGCCCGTCCGCGACCTGTCCCGCGAATGGCACGCCGGGTACCTGGGCGTGTCGGCCGCGGACGGGCTCACGGCGCTGCGCACCGCCGACCCCGCCGTCCCCGACACGGGCACGGCACCGGCACACTGGCCGGACCCGCCCGAACTGCGCTTCGAGCACGTCGAGTTCAGCTACGACGGTGCCGACACGCCCGCGCTCCGCGGCGTCAGCTTCACCGCCGAGGCGGGCCGCACGACGGCGATCGTCGGCCCTTCCGGCGCCGGCAAGTCCACGCTTCTCGCCCTGCTCCTGCGCCACCACGACGCGCAGGGCGGCCGGATCACCCTCGACGGCCGCGACGTGAGGGCGTACGCGCTGGACTCGCTGCGCCAGAGCATCGCGGTCGTCTCCCAGGAGACGTACCTCTTCCACGCCACCATCGCCGACAACCTGCGCCTGGCCAGGCCGGACGCCACGGACGACGAGCTGACGCGCGCGGCACGCACCGCCGGCATCCACGACGAGATCGCCGCCCTCCCCGACGGCTACGCCACCGTCCTCGGCGAGCGGGGCGCCACCCTCTCCGGCGGTCAGCGGCAGCGGCTCGCCCTCGCGCGGGCCCTGCTGGCCGACACACCGGTGCTCGTTCTCGACGAGGCCACCAGCGCGGTCGACGAACGCCGTGAGGCGGACATCGTCGGTGAACTGCCGGCCGCCGCGGGCGGCCGGACCGTTCTGGTGGTCGCCCACCGGCTCGCCGCCGTCCGGCACGCCGACCGCATCGTCGTCCTCGACGGCGGACGGGTGGACGCCGTCGGCGAACACACCACCCTCGTCGAAGCGGGGGGCGTCTACGCGGAACTCGTCAAGGCGGGCCACACGTACGAAGAAGGGCTCGCCGCATGAGCAGCACCCCTGGCAGCTCTACCGCCGACGTGCCCGCGCGCGGCTCACTGCGCGCGCTGCTCCCCGCCCTCGCCGGGCACCGCGCCATGATGGCCCGCACCTGCGCCGCAGCACTCGTCGAACAGGGCTCGCTCGTCACGTTGCTGACGCTGGCCGCGCACACCGTCGGAACCGCCGTCATCGAGAACCGAGCCCCCTCGGCGGGTACGGTCGGCGCGCTGATCGTCCTCGTCCTCGTCCGTGCCCTGATGACCTGGCGCGAGATGGACCTCTCGCACGACCTGGCCTACCGGGTGCTTGCCGAACTGCGCGTGCGCGTCTTCGACGGGCTCGCCCGCAGTGCGCCCGCCCGTGTCGCCGGCCGGCGCAGCGGGGACCTGGCCGCCACCGCCATGGCCGACGTCGAGGCACTGGAGTTCTTCTACGCCCACACCACCGCCCAACTCCTCGCATCCGGTGTGGTGTTCACGGGCGGGGCCGCTGTTCTGGCCACGGTGGAGTCATGGCTGCTGGTGGCGGTCCTGCCGATCGCCGCGCTGCTCGCCGTGGCGCCCTTCGCCGACGCGCGCGCACGCGCGGCGCGCGGGGCCCGCACCCGGGCGGCCACCGCGAAGCTGTCGGCGGACACCGTGGAGTCCGTCGACGGGCTGCGCGAACTGCTCGCCTTCGGCGGGTTGGCCGAGCGGCGAGCCCGCCTCGCCGAACAGGGCCGCAGGGTGGGCGAGGCCCAGCGGGCCGAAGCCACCTGGGAGGCCACGGCAGCCGCCGTCCGTGATCTGCTCATCGTGCTGGCGTTGCTGGGCGTGGTGGCCGCCGCGGCGCAGTCCGTCACCTCCGGTCGGCTGCACGGCGCGTGGGCCCCGGCGGCGATGGCGCTGGCCCTGTCGGTGCTGGCCCCCGTCGCCGAGTCGGCCCGGGCACTGAGCCAGGCGGTGGGACTGCGCGCCGCGGCCGCCCGCGTCGACGCGGCCCTGAAGGCCCCCGCTCTCGCCCCGCCGCCCGCCTCACCCCAACCGCTTCCCCCGGGCCCCCTGGGCGTTCGGCTGCACCAGGTGAGCTTCGACTACGGAGGCCGGCCTGTGCTGGACGGACTTGAGCTGACGGTCCGCGCAGGGCAGACCCTGGCCCTGGTCGGTGTCTCGGGAGCCGGCAAGTCGACCTGCGCGCACCTGCTGGCCCGCTTCTGGGATCCGGCCGAGGGCGCCGTCCACCTGCTGCCCGGCGACGGCGATCCCGTCGACCTGCGCGACCTCAGCGACGCCGAACTCCGTCGTGCCGTCGCGGTGGTGGGCCAGGACACCCCCCTCTTCCACGGCACCCTCGCCGACAACCTGCGGCTCGCCGCACCCCAGGCGTCCGACGATCTCCTGGCCGAAACGGCCCGGCTGTGCGGAGTCGACGGGATCGCCCCCATGGACGCCCTCGTCGGCGAGCGCGGCTCCACCGTCTCCGGCGGCCAGCGCGCGCGGATCGCTCTCGCCCGCGCGCTGCTGGCCGAGCCGAGAGTCCTCGTGCTCGACGAGACCACCGCCCACCTGGACAACGTCAGTGACGCCCAACTCGCCACCGCTCTCGGCAGGGAAGACCGCACCACTGTCGTCATCGCCCACCGCCCCGCCACCATCCGCCGCGCCGACCGCATCGCCGTCCTGGAGGCCGGCCGCATCACGGAGGAGGGCACGTGGGACGAACTCACCTCCCGCCCCGACAGCGCGCTCAACCGCGTCCTGGCCGTCACCCCGTCCTGACCTCCGACGGCTGTACCGCGTCGAGTTCGGCACGGACGGCGCGTATGTGCCTCTCACCCCCCGGGCTTAAAGGCGTAAGTATTCGGAAATGATGTCCCCGAACGGTTGTCCGGGCCGCTGTCGACGCGTGGAGGCAGCGGCTCCGCAGCGTCGGGGGACGCGGTCGCCCGACGCACGGGGAGGAGCCTGTCGTGCGTGTGCCCTTGTACCTGCAGCCACGGCTCGAACCACCGCTCAGCTCTCTCCTGGACGCCCCGAACCTCCTGCACACGCTCGTCGACGCGCTCGGCTCCCCCCTCAACGTGCTGCTGCCCGACCGGATCGCGGAGAACGCCGAGCGCTTCCGAGCGGTCTACCGCAGGCACCGCCTCACCGGCCGGATCTCCTTCGCCCACAAGGCGAACCGGTCCAGCGCGCTGCTGCGGCGACTGGCCGTGACCGACCCGGGCGCGGTCGGTGTCGACGTCGCCTCGCTGGACGAGTTGCAGCACGCCCTGGGGTGCGGTTTCACACCGGACCGGATCACCGCCACCGGCCCCAAGAACCCCGACTTCCTGTGGCTCGCCGCCCGCACGGGCGTGACCGTGCACCCGGACTCGGTGACGGAGCTGGAGCAACTCGCCGGGCTGGTGAACAAGTTCGCGCTGCCGAGGGTCGCCGTCCTGCCAAGGCTGTCCGGGTTCGAGACCGCCACCGGCACCGGTGTCTCCGGCGTGAGGATGCTCTCCCGGCGCAGCCGCTTCGGCGTGCCGGTGGGCGAGGCGGGCGCGCTGCTGGACGCGCTGGAGCGGCACCGGAACGCCGTCGACCCGGTCGGCGTGGCGTACCACCTGGACACCACGGGGCTCGCGGAGAAGGCCCTCGCGCTTGAGCAGTGCGTGGGAATCATGGACGAACTCCGTGGCCGGGGACTGGATCCGCGGATCGTCGACATGGGCGGAGGGTTCGGCGTCGGCTACGTCGAGGACGCGGGCCAGTGGGAGCGCTACACCACCGAGCTGGCCAACGCCGTACTGGGCACCCGGCCCGCGCTGACCTGGCGCGGTCACGGCTACGGCCTGCGCAACGAGGGCGGCACACTGCGCGGAGCGCTGGGGCTGTACCCGGCCCACCGCCCGAAGGCCGGGCCCGGATACCTCGACGAGCTCCTCTCCACACCCGCACCGACCTCCGGTCGCCCTCCGGCCACCCTGCTCCTGGAGCACCTCTACGACCTGTCCGTCCAGCCGGGCAGAGCACTGGTCGACCAGTGCGGTGCCGTACTGGCCCGGGTGCTCGAGGCGCGACTCACCGGCTCCGGGGACCATCTGGTGCGCCTCGGCATGAACGCCGGGGACATGAGTCTGGAGGAGCACGGAGTCCTCGTCGATCCCGTACTGATCCCTCGCAGCGGTGGCGAACAGGAAGCAGACAACGGGCCGGTGGCGGTCCATCTCTTCGGAAACCTGTGCCTGGAGGCCGATCTGATCACCCGACGGACCGTGTTCCTGCCCCGCATGCCGCGCGCCGGCGACCTCCTCGTGTTCGCCAACACCGCGGGCTACGCGATGGATTTCCACGCCCACTCCGCCCAGCGGCAACCCGTCGCCCGGACGGTCGCCGTCACGCCGGACGGCGACTCCTGGCGATGGTGCCTGGACGACGAGTACTGGCCGATCACGCAGTCGGAGGGACCGGCGTCATGAGGTACGACAGCATCACCGAGGCCATCGGCAACACCCCACTCGTGCGCATCGACCCGGCCGTGCACGGCCTGCGCCACATCGACCTGTACGCGAAGCTGGAGATGCTCAACCCCTTCGGCTCGGTCAAGGACAGGCCGGCCTGGAACATGGCCGGCCCGCACCTGGCCGCAGCGGCCGAACGCGACGAGACGGTCGTGGAGCTGTCGAGCGGGAACACGGCGAAGGCACTGGCCCTGCTCGCGGGCATGCACGGCCTGAAGTTCAAGAGCGTCACCAACCGGATGCGCATCCCGGAGATCAAGGAACTGCTTCTGCTCCTCGGCGCCGAGATCGAGGAACTGCCCGGCCAGAGCGAGTGCCTCGACCCCACCGACACCGACGACCCGCTGACCCGCTTCCACCAGGCGCTCGCCGAGCCCGGCGGCACGTATCTGCACACCGACCAGTACTTCAACCCGCGCAACACCCAGGCCCACGCGGCGGGCACCGGCCCGGAGATCATCAAGGACCTGGACGGGCGGGCGCCGGACTGGTTCATCGCCTGCGTGGGCACTGCCGGTTCGTCCACCGGTGTGGCCAGGGTGCTGCGCGAGCACGATCCGGACGTGACGGTCGTCGGCCTGGTCGCCGACAAGTCGGACTTCATCCCCGGCATCCGCACCATCGACGAGGTGCACCAGGTCGGCCTGTTCGACCCGGCGACGTACGACACGATCGAGTCGGTGACCGCCGACGAGGCCATCGAAGGGATGATGACGCTGATCCGCCGGTGCGGACTGCTGTCCGGGCCCACCGGAGGAGCGGCATTCCAGGGAGCGGTACGTCATCTGCGCACGGTGGACGCGGAGTCGACCGAGCGGCGGACGGCGGTGTTCATCGTCTGCGACCGGGCCGAGAGCTACGTCGGTTACGTACGCCGGCGCCGCCCCGAACTCCTCGGGCGGCCGCCCCGGAAGAACTCGGCGGCAACCCTCACCGAGGCGGAGACACGGGCTGAGGCCACGGTCATCGACACCGACGCCGCCCGCCGGTGGATCACGGGGGGCAGTCCGGCGCCGCTCGTCATCGACCTGCGCGGGCCGCACGCCTACGCGGCACTGCACATCGACGGCTCCCTCAACATCGCCGACGAGCTCTTCGACGAACTGCTGCGCGGCGGGCTGCCCTTCAGCAAGCGGCAGCCGGTACTGCTGGCCTGCCCGGTCGGCGAGAAGTCGGCCCGTTACGCCGCCCTGCTGACCCGCATGGGCCACCCGGACGCGCGCAGCCTGTCCGGCGGCATCGTGGCCTGGCGTGACGCGGGCGCACCTCTGGTCCGGGACTGAGCATGTGGGATGACGAGCTCAAGGAACTGGCGTCCTGGCAGCAGGAGGTTCGCGGCCAGTTCCCGATCATCACCGGGCATCCCGAGCTGGCCTACCTCGACAGCGCGGCCACCGCACAGAAACCGCGTGCGGTCCTGGATGCCGTGCAGACGTATCTGACGACGGCGAACGCCAACGCCGGGCGGGGCACCTACCCCTGGGCGAACCGGACGACCGCACTGGTGGAGCGGACCCGGCGACGCGTCAAGGAGTTCCTCGACGACAGCGAGGCGGAGTCCGGCCGGTCCGCGGTCCACTTCTTCGGTGGCACCACCGAGGGACTGCGCACCGTCGCCCGGGACTGGCTCACCACCCACCTCGCCGACGGCGACGAGATCCTCGTCCCGTACGCCGACCACCAGGCGAACCTGGCCCCCTGGCTGGAGGCACGGCGGCTGCTGGCGGAGCGCGGCGTCGGTGTACGGGTGCGCGGGCTGCCGTACCAGCCGGAGTCCGGCGACTACGACCATCGTGCGCTGCCCGAGGTCGTCGGCCCGCGCACCCGCTTCGTCGCCGCCACGCACGTCCACCACGTGTACGGCGGCGACATGAACGTGCACCGCCTGCGCGCGGCAGTCGGCCCCGACGTGCCGATCTGCCTGGACGCCGCCCAGAGCGTCGGCCATCTGCCGGTGTCCGTGGCCGAACTCGACGTGGACTTCGTGGTCTTCTCCGGGCACAAGGCGCTCGCGCTGCCCGGCACCGGAGCCGTGTGGGCACGCAACGCGCCTGGGCGCGGACCGGAGTTCCGGCCAGGTGGCTGGCAGGGAACCCCCAACACCGTGGGCATCGCCTCCCTGGAGGCCGCGCTCGACTGGCTGGACGCCGCGGGCACGGACCGGATCGCGCGCTGGACGACGGCTCTGGCGGCGCGGCTCACCGACGGGCTGCGCCACCTCGACCGGTACGAGATCCTCGGTTGCCAGGCCAGTCTGGCCGCCGACTCCCGCGCACAGCGCCGGCACGGCATCGTGGCCTTCCGGCACCACGACATCCCCTCCGACGACCTCGGCTTCATCCTGTTCAGCCACGGGTTCATGGTCCGGGCCGACAACCTCTGCCAGGCGGGCGCGGACGAGAAGACCGCCTCGGTCCGGGTGAGCGTCCACGTGTACAACACGGTCGAGGAAATCGACCGCCTTCTGACCGTCCTCACCTCACTGGCCTGAAAACGTGAATGGGAACCGTTTTCAGCTGTAGGGTCGCTCGTGAGCACCGCGGGACGAGGCAAGACGGTAGAGGTGGCGCGGCCGATGGGCGTGAGCATGGCGACGGCCAAGTTGTGGGTGGAGCGCTGGGAGCGCCAGCAGGAGCGGTACGCCCTGGATCGCGAGGAGCGCTTCGCCGTGATCGCAGACGTCGTCGAACACGTCACGACCGACCGTGTCGCGCCCCTGCTCCTCGACCTGGGCTGCGGCCGGGGTCCCTGGCGGCCCGGCTGTCCGCCCGTATGCCGAACGCCGAGATCGTCGCCGTGGACATGGACCCGCTCCTGCTGGAACTCGGCCGCACCCACCACCCGTACGCCGCCCGTTACGTGGACACCGTGATCGGCGACGACGGCTGGACCGACGCCCTCGGTCTGGGCCGTCCCCTGGACGCGGCCGTCTCGACCACCGCGCTGCACTACCTCTCCGAGCCGACGCTGCTGCGCACCTACCGCCGACTCGTGGGCCTGCTGCGGCCCGGGGGTGCACTGATCAACGGCGACCACTTCCCCCAGGGCAGCCCGCCCTGCGCGGCCCTCACCCGGCATGTGGGACGCCGCCATGCCGAACGCACCGGCACCCACGCCCAGGAGGACTGGCAGTCCTGGTGGACCGCGGCAGCGCGGGACCCCGAACTGGCCGATCTCTTCACCCAACGCGCGCAGCGACAGGCGGCACTGGGCAACCACAGCGGCAACGACAACACGCTGACGCTCGCCCGCCACGTGGAGCTCCTGCGGGAAGCGGGCTTTCACCACGTCACGCCCGTCTGGCAGTTCGGCGACAGCCACGTCCTCGTCGCGCTCACAGGGTGGTCTCTG
>NZ_JADPZX010000005.1 GCF_015712165.1 Streptomyces spinoverrucosus
TCACTTCGGGGCCGCGCCCGTCCTCACTTCGGGGCCGGTGTCTCGCACACCGCGACGCCGCGCTCCTGGACGCTGCCGAGGATCAGCCGGTCGCCCACTTCGCAGACGCTGGTGATCATGCGGAAGCCGGTGCGGCGGTGGGTGAGGTGGTGGACGACGTCTCCGTCGTCGTCGACGGCCAGGACACCGGCTGTGGCCGGCGGGCGGACCGGGCGTGTCGCGCGCCGATGTCGACATAGCGGCGTGGCACGAGCGGAGTGGGGCTGGGCATGGGCGGCTGCCCTTCGCGGTCGGGAGCGTGATCGTCGGGTGGGTACCCGTCGCGGCCGCTCACCTACCAGCCCTTCTCGAACATCCGGGCCACCTCGGCGATCCGGACCTCGTCGCGGCGGTAGTACGTGCGGCGCCGGACGCGTTTGGCGCGCAGCATGCCGAGGTCCGTGAGCAGGGTGAGGTGGGTGTGGGCCACCGTGCGGCGGACGCCGAGCTTCGCGGCGACGGCCGCGGCGCAGACCCCGTCCGCCACGAGGTCGGCGTGCCGCTGGCGTGGGAAGTGGGCGACCGGATCCTTCAGCCACTCCAGGATGCGCAGGCGAGTGTCGTTGGCGGGAGTCCTCAGCATCACGTCCCCCTGTGTTCCGGGCCCTCTACGTGCCGCTTCCCCACTGTGGCGCCGGGCAAGCCGCCGCGCCCGGCACACCACCGGACTTGACCGGGATCGAACGGGCCTTCGACTCAATGTCGTGGAGAACGAGGAGTGGAGCTGAGGGGTCGAACAGGGGGTGGAGCAGGGGGTGGAACAGCGAGGGCCCGACCGCGGAGGTGCGCACTCTCACGGCCGGGCCTTCTGGTCCCGGGATCAACGCAGGGGGCCTCAGCGGTGACCGAACCACGCCATCGCCGGCAGCGCCCTGTCGTCGTAGCCGAACAGGGCCTGGTTCTCCCAGCCGTTGCCGGAGGATGGGTCGGTCGGGTCCCAGCCGTTGCCGGCGACGGCGGTCCAGGTCGCCTCCCAGTAGAAGACGCCGAGGCCGCGGCCGTTCGGGACGGCCTCCACGATGCTCGCGATGTCCTTCATCCACCGCGTCTGCCCGGCCGTCGAGGCCGCGTAGCCGGGGACGAGCTCGCCGGCGAGGTCGATGATGTTCTCGTGCGCGTCCTCGCTGTCCAGACGGAAGGGGTAGGCCGTCTCGGCGACGAAAACCGGCTTGCCGTAGCGGGCGGCCGCGTCGTCCAGGGTGGTCTGGAAGTCGTACAGCGTGCCGTGCCAGTAGCCGTAGTACGACAGGCCGATCGCGTCGAACCTCACGCCGGCGGCCACCGCGCTGTCGAACCACCAGCGGGTGCCGGACAGGTCACCGCCCTTGGCGAGGTGCAGCGCGACGGTGGTGGACGAATTGACCGCCTTGACGGCGTCGTATCCACTGTTGAGCAGCCCGGCAAGCTGCGTCCAGTTGTTGGTTGATCCCTCGTTCCACAGCATGCCACCGTTGATCTCATTGCCGACCTGGACCATGTCGGCGGTGGTGCCCTGCGCCTTCAATGCGTTCAACACGTCGTACGTGTGGTTGTACACGTCCGTCCTGAGTTGGCTGTACGAGTGGCCCGCCCACGCCGCCGGCTTGCTCTGGGCGCCCGGGTCGGCCCACGTGTCCGAGTAGTGGAAGTCGACCAGCAGCTTCATGCCCTGCGCCTTGACGCGCTTGGCCGTCGCCAGCACCCGCGCCTTGTTGTTGTAGCCGTCGGCCGGGTTGACCCAGACCTTCAGGCGCGCGTAGTTCATGCCGGAGGACTTCATGATGGCGAGCGGGTCACCGGCGGCGCCGGAGCTGGTGCGGTAGACGCCGCCGAGCGTCTCACTCTTGGCGAGGGACGAGACGTCGGCACCCTTGATCGACGTACCGGACGTGCCCGACGTGAAGGTCAGGTCGTCAACGTTGATCCAGTTGCCCGCGTTCGCGTCACTGTTGATGCTGATGGTGCACTGGTTGTTCGTCACGTTGATCGGCACGACGATCCGGATCCACCCACTGGCGGACACCGGCAGATCCGTGCGCTGCTCCGCGCTGCCGCAGTTCTTCAGGGCTATGTAGGCGGAGTTCTGGCCCCCGCCGGAGCGGACCCAGGCGGTCAGCCGGTAGTTGCCGTTGGTCAGCCCGGACAGGTACTGGTACGTCTCCACCTTGTAGGCGGTGGACGCCCAGTGGCTCAGCCGGTAACTCCCGCTGCGGCCCCCGGCCTCGACGTACGAGGCGCCGGTCGCGCCGTACTCGGACCAGCCGCTGGGCGTGGCCGCGCCGGTGGCGTCGGTCTCGAACCCGCCGTTGGTGAGGGTGCCGGCCGCCTGTGCGGTCTGGGCGGGCAGGGCGGTGAGGGCGAGCCCGGCCATGAGTGGCAGCAGCAGGGCCCTGAGGGTGCGTCTGGGATGGAACTTCATCGTCCGTCGTCCCTTCGACGTGAGGGGGATGTGTGCCCTCCGGCGGGAGTTGCGGCGCCCCCACCGGAGGCAGCCCCTCCGCCCACGGCTCTCGTGGCACACGCGGGCGGAGGGGAGTCGGCTCAGCCGTCGAGTCGTACGACCCGCACGGCGCCCGCCGGGACCGCGAGGCGGCCGGCGACGGGTTCGCCGGTCAGCAGCTCGGTGCCGGACGCGTCCAGCGGCACCTTGGCGTCGGCGGCGCTGTGGTTGACGGCGAACAGGAAGGTGCCCGACTCGCCGGTGCGGCGCACGACCTCGACGTCGTGGGGCAGGTCGGCGCGCGGGGCGAGGCGCGCGTCCTCGGCGGCCCAGCCCAGCAGTGCGTCCAGGCCGTCGTGGCCGAGGCGGGTGGAGACGTACCAGGCGGTGCCCTCGCCGAGGCGGTGCCGGGTGACGGCCGGGTGGCCGGCGGTGAGGCCGTCGGCGTACGTCCACACCGTCTCGGCGCCGCGCGGCACCACGAACTCGGTCCACACGTCGGCGCCGAGCTCCGATCCGTCGGGTCCGGTGACGCGGACCCGCTCGCCCTTGAGCAGCGGCGAGAACTCCTCGACGGTGAGGCCGAGGACGTCCCGCAGCGGGCCCGGGTAGGCGCCCTCGTGGACGGCGTCGTGCTCGTCGACGATGCCGGAGAAGTACGACACGACGAGGGTGCCGCCGTTCTCGACGTACTCCGTGAGGTTGACTCCGGCCGCCTCCGTCATCAGGTACAGCGCGGGTACGACGACAAGGGGATAGGCCGACAAGTCGGCTTCCGGGTGGGCGAAGTCGACCGTGAGGTGGCGGTCGTAGAGCACCTCGTAGAAGGCGTCGGCGCGTTCGCGGGCGTCGTGGTCCTCGCTGGGGCGCCAGTCGAGGTTCTGCGCCCACCAGGAGTGCCAGTCCCACAGGACGGCCACGTCGGCGACCGTGCGGGTACCGCGGATCGGCCACAACGCGTCCAGGGACGCGCCGAGTTCGACGACCTCGCGCCACACGCGCGTGCCGGTGCCGCCGTGCGGGAGCATCGCCGAGTGGAATTTCTCGGCGCCGCGCCGGGACTGCCGCCACTGGAAGAACATGGCGCCCTCGGAGCCGCGTGCCACGTGCGCGAGGGAGTTGCGGGCCATCTGGCCGGGGGCCTTGGCGGGGTTGCGGGCCTGCCAGTTGACGCCCGAGGTGGAGTGCTCCAGGAGCAGCCAGGGGGCGCCGCCCGCGACCGAGCGGGTCAGGTCGGCCGCCATCGCCAGGTTCACGTGGGTGCGGCGGCCGTCGGTGATCAGGTAGTGGTCGTTGGTGACGAGGTCGACCTCGCGGCCCCAGGCCCAGTAGTCGATGGAGTCGCACTGGCTGAGCGCGGTCATGAAGTTGGTGGTGACGGGGACACCCGGCGAGAGACGGTGCAGGATGTCCCGTTCCATCCGGAAGTTCTCGCGGATGGTGGCGTCGGCGAACCGCTTGTAGTCCAGCGCCTGTCCCGGATTGCCGACCGTGGGCGTGCTGCGCGGCGGGGTGATCTGGTCGAAGTCGGTGTAGCGCTGGCCCCAGAAGGCCGTTCCCCAGGCCTCGTTGACCGCCTCGACGGTCTCGTACGTCGTCGCCAGCCAGCGGCGGAAGTGCGCGGCGCAGGAGTCGCAGTAGCAGGCGGAGACCGGGACGCCGTACTCGTTGTGCACGTGCCACATCGCGAGCGCGGGATGGGCGCCGTAGCGCTCGGCGAGCCGTGTCGTGATGGTGGCGGCGGCCGCGCGGTAGTCGGCGTTGCTGTGGCAGATGGCGCCGCGCGAGCCGAACTCGTAGCGGCTGCCGTCGGCGGTGACGGGGAGCGCCTCGGGGTGGGCCCGGTAGAACCACACCGGCGGCACCACGGTGGGCGTGCCGAGGTCGACACGTATGCCGTTCTCGTGGAGCAGGTCGAGCAGGCGGTCGAGCCAGCCGAAGTCGTACTCCCCGGGTGAGGGTTCCAGCAGCGCCCAGGAGAAGATCCCCACGCTCACCATGGAGACACCGGCCTCCCGCATCAGCCGGACGTCCTCCTGCCAGACGCTTTCCGGCCACTGCTCGGGGTTGTAGTCCCCACCGAAGGCGAGCCTGGTGAGGCCCCTGGGGGTGGTCTCCGGCATGGATCTCTCCATTTGATCAATCATTTGGGAACGTGCACACACAGCGGCGCCGGTGCGATCCCAACATAACCGCACAGCAACAACCATTGACAAGTGTCCGGGATGTTTCTCTACTGTGAACGCTCACAGAAGCATGGCAGGTTCTCGCAGCAGGCGAGGACCCAGGTCAGGGGAGAGATCCATGCCGCACTCGAAGCGCCGTCGCCTCGTGACATCCGCCGTTGCCGTCACGCTCGGCGCCACCGCCCTCGCCGCCTGCGGCTCGTCGGACGACGGCGACGCCCAGTCGGGTCCGGTCTCGCTGACGTACTGGACCTGGACGCCCGGCATGGACAAGGTCGTGGACCTGTGGAACAAGGGCCCGGGCAAGAAGGAGCAGATCACCGTCACGGTGAAGAAGCAGGCGTCCGGCGACACGCTGGTCACCAAGATCCTCACCGCGCACAAGGCGGGCAAGGCGCCCGACCTGGTGCAGGCCGAGTACCAGGCGCTGCCGACACTGGTCAGCAATGACGCGCTCGCCGACATATCCGGCGAAGTCGCCGAGGCGAAGGGCAAGTTCGCGGAGGGCGTCTGGCAGCAGACCACGCTCGGCACGGACGCGGTCTACGCCGTCCCGCAGGACATCGGGCCGATGATGTTCTACTACCGCGAGGACCTGTTCAAGGAGTACGGCCTGAAGGTCCCCACCACGTGGGACGAGTTCGCGGAGACGGCCCGCGCGCTGAAGAAGAAGGCCCCGGACAAGGACCTCACCACCTTCTCCGCCAACGACTCCGGTCTGTTCGCGGGCCTCGCCCAGCAGGCCGGCGCCAAGTGGTGGACGACCTCCGGCGACAAGTGGAAGGTCGGCATCGACGACGCGGCGACCCGGAAGGTCGCCACGTTCTGGGGCGACCTCGTCAAGGAGGGCGCCATCGACAACCAGCCGATGTACACCCCGGCTTGGAACAAGGCCCTCAACACCGGCAAGCAGATCGCCTGGGTGAGCGCCGTGTGGGCGCCGGGCACGCTGACGACGGCCGCGCCGGACACCAAGGGCAAGTGGGCGATGGCCCCGCTCCCCCAGTGGTCCGCGAGCGAGGACGTCACCGGCAGTTGGGGTGGTTCCTCCACCGCCGTCACCACCGACTCCCAGCACAAGGAGGCCGCCGCGAAGTTCGCCGCCTGGCTGAACACCGACGGCGACGCCCTGAACGCGCTGGCCAAGGAGAGCGGCATCTACCCGGCGTCCACGTCCGCCCAGCTCAGCGGCGCCTTCACCGCCCCGCCGGACTACTTCTCGAACCAGGCGGACTTCTACACCACGGCCGCCAAGATCGCGGAGACCACCGCGCCGTCCGCGTGGGGCCCGAACGTGAACGTCGCCTACACGTCCTTCAAGGACGCCTTCGGCGCCGCCGCGAAGAACACGTCGGACTTCACCGCCGCCCTGAAGACCATGCACGACGACACGGTCGCCGACATGAAGAAGCAGGGTTTCGAGGTCGCGGAGTGACCGACACGGCACGCCGGAAGGCGTACGGGGTCAAAGGGGCCCCGTACGCCCACCCGTCTCCCACCACCACCCTCAAACGAGCGCGAAGCGCGCCCTATTTTTTCCTCCTCCCCGCCGGCGTCCTCTTCGCGCTGTTCTTCGCGCTGCCCATCGGGTACGCGATCTGGCTCAGCTTCCGCAAGGTGCAGGTCTCCGGCCTCGGCCTGGGCTCCGGTGCCCGCAAGGAGGTCTGGGCCGGTCTGCGGAACTACACCGACGCCCTCTCCGACAGCGAGCTGCTCAACGGGGCGCTGCGCGTCCTCGGCTACGGCTGCATCGTCGTCCCGGTGATGCTCGGCCTCGCCCTGCTGTTCGCTCTGATGCTCGACTCCGAGAAAGTCAGGCTCGCCCCCTTCACCCGGCTCGCGATCTTCCTGCCGTACGCCATCCCCGGCGTCGTGGCCGCACTGCTGTGGGGCTTCCTGTACCTGCCGGACGTCAGCCCCTTCTACTTCGTGCTCGACAAGCTGGGCCTGCCGCAGCCGGACCTGCTGGACGGCGGTCCGCTCTATCTCGCCCTGTCGAACATCGCGGTCTGGGGCGGCACCGGCTTCAACATGATCGTCATCTACACCTCGCTGCAGGCCATCCCGGCCGAGGTGTACGAGGCGGCGAAGCTGGACGGCGCCACGCCGTTGCAGATCGCGCTGCGGATCAAGATCCCGATGGTGGCGCCCTCACTGGTGCTGACCTTCTTCTTCTCGATCATCGCGACGCTCCAGGTGTTCAGCGAGCCGACCACCCTCAAACCGCTCACCAACTCGGTGTCCACGACCTGGAGTCCCTTGATGAAGGTGTACCGGGACGCCTTCGGCGAGGGCGACATCTACGCGGCGGCGGCCCAGGCCGTGATCATCGCGCTCGCCACGCTGGTGCTGTCCTTCGGCTTCCTGCGGGCCGTGAACCGCCGCGACAAGCAGGAGGCAACACGATGAGTTCTCTTGCCGTCCGCAAGGCCGCCCCGGCGGCCGGTACGACCCCGGGCACCGCCCAGGGCCCGCCGCTGCGCCGCCGGATCGCGCTGGTCCCGACGGTGACGCTGCTGCTCGGCGCGCTCTACTGTCTGCTGCCGGTCGCCTGGGTGGTGGTCGCGTCCACCAAGTCCGGCAGCGAGCTGTTCTCCACGTTCACGTTCCTGCCGGGCACGGGCCTGGCCGACAACCTCACCGACCTCAACGCCTACCGCGACGGCGTCTACTGGCAGTGGATGGGCAACTCCGCGTTGTACGCCGGCCTCGGGGCGCTGCTGTCGACGGCGGTGTCGTCCGTCAGCGGCTACGCGCTCGCGACGTACCGCTTCCGGGGCCGCGAGGCGATCTTCAACGTGCTGCTGGCGGGCGTGCTGATGCCGCCGGTGATCCTCGCGGTCCCGCAGTACCTGCTGCTGGCCGAGGCCGACCTCACGGACTCCTACCTGTCCGTGCTGCTGCCGCAGATCCTCTCGCCGTACGGCGTCTACCTCTCGCGGATCTACGCGGCCGCCGCCGTGCCCGCCGACGTCGTGGAGGCCGCCCGGATGGACGGGGCGAACGAGTGGCGGATCTTCACCCGGATCGCGCTGCCGATGATGATCCCGGGGCTGGTGACGGTGTTCCTGTTCCAGTTCGTGGCGGTCTGGAACAACTTCCTGCTGCCGTACATCATGCTCAGCGACGACGAGAAGTTCCCGATCACGCTCGGCCTGCACACGCTGCTGGAGCAGGGCGCGAACACACCGGCGCTGTACACGCTGGTGATCACGGGCGCGTTCCTGGCGGTGCTCCCGCTGGTCGCGCTGTTCCTGGTCGTCCAGCGGTTCTGGAGCCTCGATCTGCTCTCCGGAGCCGTAAAGTCATGACCATGAGCAACACGGGGGGCCGGCGCAAGCCGCCGACGATTCACGACGTGGCGCGCGAGGCGGGCGTCTCGCGCGGCACCGTCTCGCGCGTGCTCAACGGCGGGCACTACGTCAGCCCCGCCGCCCAGGAGGCCGTCAACGCCGCGATCCGCAGGACGGGTTACGTCGTGAACCGGCACGCCCGGTCGCTGATCACCGGGCGTTCGGACTCGGTCGGTTTTCTGCTGACCGAGCCGCAGGAGCGGTTCTTCGAGGATCCGAACTTCAATGCGCTGCTGCGCGGTTGCACCCAGGCGCTGGCCCAGCACGACATCCCGCTGCTGCTGATGCTGGCCGGGACGCAGGACGAACGGCGGCGCATCACGCGGTACATCACCGCCGGGCACGTCGACGGGGTGCTGCTGGTCTCCAGCCACTCCGGGGATCCGGTGGCGCAGGAGCTGCGTGAGGCCGGTGTGCCGCTGGTGGCGTGCGGCAAGCCGATCGGGCTGGGGTCGAAGGTGAGTTACGTGGCCGCCGACGACCGGGACGGCGCGCGGGACATGGTGCGCCATCTGCTGTCGCTCGGGCGGCGCCGGATCGGGGTCGTCACCGGTCCGCTGGACACGCCCGGTGGTGTCGAGCGGCTCGCCGGCTACCGCGAGGTGCTCACCGAGGCCGGTGTCGAGATCGACGAACGCCTCGTCGTCTCGGGCGACTACAGCCGGGCCAGCGGCGAGGCGGGCGCCGAGCGGCTGCTCGCCCAGGCGCCCGACATGGACGCGGTGTTCGTCGCCTCCGACCTGATGGCGCAGGGCGTCCTGACGGCACTGCAACGGGCCGGGCGTCGGGTGCCGCAGGACGTGGCGGTCGGCGGCTTCGACGACTCCCCTGCCGTCGTCGCCGCCAGCCCGGAGCTGACGACCATACGGCAGCCGTGGGACCGGATCAGCGCCGAGATGGTACGGGTGCTGCTCGCGCAGATCGGCGGGGAGGATCCGGCGGCGGTGATCCTGCCGACGGAGCTGGTGAGGCGCGAGTCGACGTAGGGCCTGTCCGGCGGATCATGCCGCAGACGCGGGGTCTGGCACGCCGATCTGCGGCGTTGTCGTCTGTCGCCGACTCCCTCCTCCGCCTTGCAGTTCGACGCTCCCCCACGCTCGAACGCGCTCGCGCAGGGGCACCTGATCCGCCGGACAGGCCCTAAGGGCGTGGCCGGGTCGGCAACCGATCAGGATCGGAGAAGCCGCCCGCCGCTCCACCGGCCTAGCGTGAGGGCACCGACGGTGAACGCCCGTCGGAACGCCCACACGGAGGAGTACGCCATGACCGCCGGCCTGCAAACGATCATCTACCCCGTCAAGGACGTCGACCGGGCGAAGTCCCTGTTCAGCGCGCTGCTGGGGGTGGAGCCGCACACGGACCAGCCCTACTACGTCGGTTTCCGGTACGCCGAGCAGGAGATCGGCCTCGACCCGAACGGCCACGCCCAGGGCCTGACCGGCCCGGTCCCCTTCTGGCACGTGGCCGACATCCGGGCCACGCTCGCGGCGCTGCTGGCCGCGGGCGCCGAGGCGCTGCAGGACGTACGGGACGTCGGGGCCGGCCGGCTGATCGCCTCGGTGAAGGACCCGGACGGCAACCTGATCGGCCTGCTCCAGGACCAGACCGACTGAGTCCGCGTGTGCCGATTAATGCACGCACACTAGTTGCACACTCAATAAGTGGCCGGATCGGTGTTACCGTGCGGATATGGCAGCGAACACGGTCGGCACCGGGCTGGAGCAGCGGTGGCGGGACATCCTGTCGGTGCACGCGCGCACGATGTGCGAGATCGACCGCGTGCTCCATCCGCACGGGCTCGGTGCGAGCGACTTCGAGGTGCTGGACATGCTCGCGACCGAGGCGCCCGAGGTGGGCGACCACTGCCGGGTGCAGAACCTGGTGGGACGGGTCCACCTCAGCCAGAGCGCCCTCTCCCGCCTCATCGGCCGGCTGGAGAAGGACGGCCTGGTCGAACGCTCCATGTGTGTCGAGGACCGGCGGGGCGTGTGGGTCGCCCTCACCGACAGGGGCCGCGCCCTGCACGCCGAGGTGCTGCCCCTGCAGCGGGCGGCGCTGGCACGGATGCTGACGGGCTGAGCCGCTTCGCCGACCGGGGCAGCGGCAGCGCGGTCCTCAGCTCGTCGAAGTGGCCACCGAGCAGGGCGACCTGGCCGGCGCGGGCAACCCCACGGCCGTCGACCGGCTCCTGGAGCGCACCACCGAGTGACGCCGGAGGGGTTCACAGGACGAACTCGGCCCCGTCCGGCAGGACCTCGACACCCGCCTCGGCCGCCTGCACACGGGCCGGCGAGGCGGGGTCGAGCAGGGCGTTGGCGTCGTCGAGACGGGTGTGGATACGGCGGAGCCCGGCCGGCGGGGCGACGGCGCTGTCGGCGGTCGCGAAGAAGGTGCCGTCCAGCAGGGCACAGTCGGCGCCCGCCAGCAGTTCGTCCAGCTCAGCGTCCCAGCCGGCCAGGCGCGGCGCGTAGACGAGCACGCCGCCGGTGGCCAGGTCCTCGATGCGGTACGCCGTGACCCAGCACTCGTCCGCGGCGCGCCGCGGCAGATAGGCCGGCGCGGACGCCCCGACGGGGTGGGCGGTGACGACCAGACCGCCGGACAGCACGAAGCCGCCCGCGGTGAGGCTGTCGTACCACTCCCACGGCGCATACCGGTCGACCATGGCGCGCGCGGGTGCCAGCGCGGCGAGGACGGGGGGCGCCGCGTACACCTTCAGGCCCGGCCCTCCGCGCAGCTCGGCCAGACCGGACACGTGTTCGGGTTCGGCGTCCGTCAGCAGCACACCCCGCACCGGTGTGGGCCGGCGGCCCGGGCCCGGCCACAGGGCCGAGGTGGCGGTGAGCTGGGCGCGGAGGTCCGGCGAGGCGTTCAGCAGCCACCAGTCCCGCGAATTGCCGGTGACGGCGGCCGCCTCCTGGGTACGGGAGGGCAGCTTGCCGTCACGGGCGGCGGCGCACGGCGTGCAGCCGCAGTTCCACCGCGGGAAGCCGCCACCGGCCGCGGTGCCGAGCAGGACGACCCTCAAGACGACCCCCGACGTTCCTTCGCTGCGAGTCCTTTCGCTGGGGTCTTCCCACCGCACAGGGCGTGACCACCCTGGCGCGGGGCACATTTCAGGCCGACCTCGGCACGCGTCGGTGGGGCGGAACCCCGCGTGACGTGGGCGTTCACCCGAGGTGAACGCCCTGACTCAGTACTCCGGACGGGCCAGCAGGGTGCGGACGCCGTCCGAGGTGAGCGTCAGACCGTGCGACGAGCTGCCGTCGATGGTGAGGGACAGCTCGTCGGACGGCCACTGTGAGGCGAGGGCGCCGAGCGGCACGAGGCGGTAGCGGGAGACGAACGGCAGCAGCTCGGCCATCTCCAGCTCGGAGGTGAACACGGGCACCACCGGGCGCCCGTCCGGTTCCTCCAGCACGGGCAGCGCCACCGCGGTGGGGTCGGCTGCCTCCTCGTCCATGGCGTCGTCCGGCACGGGAACGAGCACCTCGCTGCTCGCGAGCGTGTCCAGCGCCGACTCGTCCTCGGTGTTCACGACGAGCGCGTCCAGCGCCCGCTGGGCCGGTGTGGGGGTGGGGTCGTTCGCGGGTGTCTCCATGGCGGATTCCCTGGTCGTGGCGGTCGTGGGGGCCCGCCCGGGCCAAGATCGGACTCCGGTGCGGCCCTCGACGCGTACCCCGGCCGGTGGAGGTCATTCCCCTTCGCGACGACCAATCCTCGACACCCCGGCCGACCCGGCCTCACGAGTCCTGTGGCCCGTGGACCTCAGGGTCGGCCGGACTCAGCCGCAGCACCGTGCCCTCCCCGTTGGCCGCGAGCAGCAGCGCGTCGTCCGCGGCGACCGCCAGCCCGGCGAAGAGGTACGGCGCCCCCGGCATGCCGCCCGCGAAGAGGGCGGGCTGGGTGCGGGGAACGACGCCCGGGGGCCGCCCGACCGGCAGGTCCTCGGCGTCGGTCCTGCTCTCTCCCGTGGTGAGAGAGATCGCCCGGAGCCTGCGCCGGGCTGTCTCCACCGTGAAGATCTCGTCGCCCAGGACCACCAGTCCCTGGGGCGCCCCGAGCCCGTCCGCGACGGTCACCGCGCTCCCGTCCTCCTCGATCCGCAGCACCGCCCCGAGCCGGTCGTCGCTGATGTAACAGCGCCCGTCGGCGTCGAAGGCCACGTCCACGGGATGGTCGAGCCCTTCGGCGCGGACGGTGAGGGTGTCGCGGTCGTCGATGGCCACGATTCTTCCGGCGTCCGTCTCGGCCACGACGAGGGAGCCGTCCGGGCCCACCGCGATGCCCAGGGGCCGACGCAGTCCGGCGGCCCGTTCCCGTGTGGTCCGCTGCTCGGGGTCGTAGGTCTGGACAGTGCCGTACTGCGAGGTCAGGTGCAGCAGTCCGCCGTCGGCCGCGATGCCGTGGGAGAAGTGCAGCAGGGCGTGCGTGGTGACGCCGCCACCCTGCGGGCCGTGGGTCGGCTCGCCCTCGTGGGTGTCCGCCGGGCTCGCCAGCCGGTAGTGGTCGGCCGCGTACACCGTGCCGCCCAGGTCGACCGTCACCCCGTACGGGCCGTCCAGCCCGCGCGGCACGAGCTCCCGGGTGCGCCCGTCCGGACGCAGCTCGGTGATGCCGCCGCTGGCGTAGCTGGAGACGAACATGCGGTTCTCGGCGTCGAAGGCCGCGTTGTCCAGCCCCACCACCCCGCTGGTGACGAGCGTCCGGGAGCCGGTGCCGTGCAGGTCGATGCGGGTCACGATGCCTTCCACGCCCCGCGACAGGACGTGCAGCACACCGCCCTGGTCGAAGCGGACGGCGACCGGCTGGTGCACGTCCTCGGCGACCACCTCGGGCGCACCGCCGTCCGGCGGGATCCGCCAGACCTGGGCGCTGATCATGTGCGGGTAGTAGAGGTGGCCGTCCGGGCCGAGCTGCATCGCGTTGCCCAGGGCCAGGCCCTCGGTGAGCACCACGGGGTCGCGGCCGTCGGGGAACAGCTCCAGCAGCCGTCCGTCCGGCTTCATCTCGTTGACGAACAGCCGGTCGCCGACGCAGGTGATGCCGTTGGGGTTGGTCACGTCGTCGCAGACGAGGGTGTACGCGCCGTCGGGGCCGCGCCGCCAGACCCGGCCGGGGACCAGGTCGGCGATGTACATCGACCCGTCCGCGCCGAAGGCGAGGTCGTCCGGCGACTGGACGGGACTGTCCATCGGCACGATCACGTCGAGGTCACCTGTGGCCGGGTCGACGGCGCTGATCCGGCCGGCGAGGAACTCGGCGACGTACAGCCGCCCGTCGGGGCCGAAGGCGACGCCGTTGGAACCCCACAGCCGGTTGGGCGGGTTGAGGCGTTCCACCTGCCACCGGGTGCTCCGCGTCCCGGTGCCGCCGGTCTCGTCGAAGCGGCTGGGGAGCGCGGTCACCGGTTCGTCCCGTCGACGAGGACGTCGTTCATGCCGCCGTCCTGTCGCCACCGCCTGAGCAGTTCGTGGAAGGCGATCGGGCCGTCGCCGTAGGACTCGTTGCGTTCGCGGGGGCTGCCCTCGTTGTTGTAGTAGCCGGGGGTGCACTCGGCGTGGAACTTGTACAGGTCGGCCGCCTTCTGGCGGATCGTCGCCACCCAGGCCGCCTCGGCGGCGGCGGACGGCTCGACGTACAGGCTGCGGCGGCTGCGGGCCTGGGCGACGACCTCGGCGACGTGCGTGGCCTGTTCGTCGAGGATGTGGACGTAGTTGACCGAGCCGGCATTCTGCAGCGGGCCCAGCTGGAAGAAGTTGGGGAAGCCGTTGCTGTAGAAGCCGTGCAGGGTGCGCGGGCCGTTCCGCCAGGCCTCCAGCAGGGGGATGCCGCCCCGGCCGTACACCGGAAGCCGTCCGGACATCACGCCCGAGACGCCGACCTCGAAGCCGGTGGCGAAGATGATGCAGTCGACCTCGTAGGCGTCCGTGCCGACCACGACGGCGTTCTCGGTGATCCGCTCGACGCCGTGGGTGTCGGCGGTGTCGACGAGGGTGACGTTGGGCCGGTTGAAGGTCTGGAGGTAGGTGTCGCTGAAGGTGGGCCGCTTGCACATGTAGCGGTACCAGGGCTTGAGCTGCTCGGCCGTCACCGGGTCCTCGACGATCGCCGACACCCGGGCGCGGATCTCGTTCATCTTCTGGAAGTCCGCGATCTCGTACGCCTGTTCCCGCTGGGCGGGCGGGATGTGCGCGTAGGCGTCACTGGGGATGAGCTTCTGCTGCAGCCGTGCGGTGCTGGTCCAGCCGTCGTCGACCAGGTCCTCCTCGGCCCGGCCGCCGGTGACGAGGGTGAGGAAGTTGTCCATGCGGCGCCGCTGCCAGCCCGCCTCCAGCGACTTGGCCCACTCCGGATCGGTGGGCCGCTGGCCGCGTACGTCGACGGAGGACGGCGTGCGCTGGAAGACGTACACGTGCCGGGCGTCGGCGCCCAGGTGCGGTACGACCTGGATGGCGGTCGCACCGGTGCCGATGACAGCCACCCGTTTGTCGGCGAGCCCGGTCAGGCCGCCGTCGGCGTCGCCGCCGGTGTAGGCGTAGTCCCAGCGGCTGGTGTGGAAGGTGTGGCCCAGATAGGTCTCGATGCCGGGGATGCCGGGCAGTTTGGGCTGGCTGAGCGTGCCGCTGGCGATCACGACGTAGCGGGCCCGCATGCGGTCGCCCCGGTCGGTGGCGACGACCCACTCGGACTCGGCCTCCTCCCAGCGCAGTTCGGTCGCCCGGGTCTGGAAGCAGACGTCGTCGTAGAGACCGAAGTGCCGGGCGATGGCCTTCGCGTGCTGCCGGATCTCCTCCCCCGGCGCGTACTTCCACTGGGGGACGTAGCCGACCTCCTCCAGCAGCGGCATGTAGATGTACGACTCGATGTCGCAGTGGATGCCCGGGTAGCGGTTCCAGTACCAGGTGCCGCCGAAGTCGCCGCCCTTCTCGATCACCCGGATCGAGCGCACGCCGGCCTGGCGCAGCCGCGCCCCGGCGAGCAGGCCGCCGAAACCACCGCCGACGATCAGCACCTCGACGCGGTCGTGCAGGGTCTCGCGGGTGAAGTCCGGGGCGACGTAGGGGTCTTCCTCGAAGTAGCCGAACTCTCCCGTGGTGCGGCGGTACTGCTTGCTGCCGTCGGGGCGGATCCGGCGGTCGCGTTCGAGGCGGTACTTCTCGCGCAGGGCCCGCAGGTCGAAGCCGAGCTCAGGCGCGGGGTGGGGGGCGGACATCCGTGTCCTCTCTCCGGGCGTGGGGGCCAGGCGAACAGTCAACCGAACCGAACTGACAACTCCCGGACAGTTTCCGGACAGGCGATCAACATGACCGAGGTCACACCGCCGGGCTCCCCCACTCAGCCCAGCGTCGAGCGGCCCAGCCAGTAGCCGAAGCCCCGGCGGGTGTGGATCAGCGCGGGCTCCCCGTCGTTCACCTTGCGGCGCAGCCGGGACACCAGCCGCTCGATCGCCCCGTCGGTGGGGCGCTCGTCCCAGACGTGCCGGCCGATCTGCTCCTTCGACAGCACTCGTTCGGGGTTGAGGAGGAGGCAGCGCAGCAGGCGGTACTCGGCCGGGGTGAGGGCGATGGCCCGCCGCCCGCGCAGTGCCCGGCAACTGCTCTCGTCCAGCACGAGGTCGTCGTAGCGCAGAGTGCCGGGCTCGCCACCCGGTAAGGGGGCGTCGTAGCGCGGCGCACTTCCGACCAACTGCCGTGCCCGGGCCAGCACTTCGGCCTCCCGCCGGGGCACCCGCGCCGCCACCGCCACCTCCCCCGGACCCCTGTCACCTGCGGGGATGGCGCCCAGCGGGGCACCCTCGGCGAGCAGCAGTACGGCCGGACGGTCGGGGGCGAGGAGGCTGCGGGTGCGGCGGAGCTGGTCCACGTCCGGGAGCAGGACGTCCAGGATCACCAGGTCGAACCGGCGTTCCAGCACCCGGGCCAGTGCCTCGGCGCCGGAGCGGGCGGTCGTGGTCCGGTAACCGGCGAGTCGCAGCAGCGCGGTGAGCGGCTCGGAGGTCGCCGGATCGCCGACGGCGAGCAGCACGAGCGGCGCACCGCCGTGCCCCGTGAGGACCTCCTCCCCCGTGCGGTCCCGCGCGGCGATGGCGGTCGGCGGGTTGGGCATGCACGCCACTTTACCCGGCCGTTGCCTGAGTCAAGCAATACGGATCCCGGTCGCCGGGCGGGCCGGACAGCCACCGACCCGATCATGGGTGCAGGCCCAACGCGCTCGCCGCCGCTGCTACCGCTTCCGGTCGTCCCCCATCGCCCCGTCGACGCGGCCTGCGCCGTAGTCGAGCCGCTGCGCGGTCCTCACCAGCGCGGCGAGAGGGTCACTCGAAGGAGTGCGCGGCGCGACCCGGACGCCCCGGGTTTTCCGCACACGGAGACGGACCAGCCATCGTGCGACCGTGATTCCTGCCAACCGTCCTCCCCTTTCCAGCACTTCGGGGACACCAACGCCCGGCGGCGTTGTGCGCCAGGGTAATTCGCCATGCCACGCCACCCCTTCCACCAGATAGAAATATCCACCAGCGTGGGCATGGCGAATCAGATCAGACCAAAGGAAATTCGCACAAGATGCGTGTTATTAGCACATAGGTGCGTGTCGCCCGCTGGTCCCGACTCCCGGTCCCGTCAGCTGCTGTGGACGCCCACCTCGTACAGCGAGTAACCCCAGTCGGTGCCGCGGTCCAGGAACTGGACACGGACGTACCGGGCGGGTGTGGGGGTGAACCGCGCGGTGTCCAGCCCGCCGTCGCCGGCGGTCGTGGTGGAGGCGGTCCGCCAGTTCACACCGTCGGTGGACAGCTCGATGCGGTACGAGGTCCCGTACGCCCGCTCCCAGTCGAGCGTGACGCGCCCGACCAGGTTCGTGGCCCCCAGGTCGATCCGCAGCCACTGGTCGTCGCTCCAGTCGCTGGCCCAGCGGGAGTTCCGCGCGCCGTCCACGGCCCGGCCCGGCGCGTAGCTGGTGAACGGGTTCCACTCCGAGGAACTGGCCGCGGCCGAGGCCCCCGCCGCGAGGTTGACGCCGGCCTGGTGCCGCTCGGACGCCCCCCAGGTGTCGAGATAGGACTCGGCGCCCCGGAAGAGGTCGTCGACCACGTCCTGGCCCCCGACGCGGCGGATGTCCTCGATCCAGTCCGGGACGAGGCCGTAGTGGGCGGCTCCGTCGGTGTTCAGGTCCCAGGTGCGCTCGCCCGTGGTCTGCCGGTCGATCACGGAGCCGCCGTCGACGCTCTTGAAGGGGTACGTGACCTTGTTCGGGGCGTCCGCTCCGCGTGGTGCCGGCCAGCCGCCGACGCCGTTCATGTCGGTGCCGTAGCCGTAGCCGACGCCGTACTTGTCGCGCAGGGCCTGCGTGCGATCGGCCTCCGAGATGAAGCCCTCGGAGCCGTGCATGTACTGGGCGACGAAGCCGCCGAGGGAGTAGACCCGCTCGGTCCAGTCGAGGTCCATCCAGCTGTGCGAGGACAGCGCACCGGGGTAGGACTCGGCCTCGAAGATGTCGAGCACCCGGCCGGTGGCCTTGACGCTCATGTGGTCGATCTCCAGCATCATCTTGCGTTTCATCATGCCGCGCACGGCGTACTCACCGAGTTCGGTGAGACCGCGGACGTTGCACTGGGCGTCCGCGTTGTACGAGGGGACCTCCACACCGGCCGGGAGTTCCTGCTCGGCCGCGGGCGCCGCCGCTTGGCCGATGGGGTTGTCGTGCTGGGGTCCCGTGCACTTCTCCGTCTTCCAGAAGGTGCCGGTCGACAGGAACTGCCCGACGTTGATCGCCGTACCGAGCGTGCCCGAGTCGAAGCGGACCCCGCACAGCGCGTTGTCGAACTTGTGGCACAGGAACATGCTGCGCACGCCGAGTGCGTACAGCTCGTCCAGCCCCTTGTCGATGTCCTCCTTGTCGCACTGCGCGATGTCCAGGATCTGCTTGCAGCCGAACGGCTCGGAGGTCTCGACGCCCAGGATCACGGCCAGCTTGCCCTGCTCGATGACCTCGCGGGCCTGCGCGCTGTCGGTGACGATCCGGAACCAGCCCTTTCCGGGGCCGCCGTACATCTTGTCGACGTAGGCCTGGAGGTCGTACGTCAGCTTGGCCTGCAGCCGGATCGACGTCATCTCGTCGCAGCTGCGGTCCTTGAAGAAGTAGACCGAGCAGATCACGCCGTTGGTGACGAGGTCGTTGACGAGGACGCGCTGGCCGCCGCGCCAGGCCCGCTCGATCCAGGCGTAGTAGTTCTGCTGGTGGGTCAGCGAGTCGTGGGCGGGCCAGTCCTTGAACGTGGGCCAGCCGACCGGGTCGTGCCTGCCGTCACCGCCGTTGGTGATGAAGTCGAAGATGGCGAGAGAGCCGTCGGGGTAGTGCTCGGGGCAGTCCTTGAGCGCGTCGGCGATGCCGGCCTCGGAGAAGGGCTTGCCGCAGATGAGCCGTCCGCCGAACGCCTCGTTGGAGAACAGGTGGTTGTGCGCGTCGACGAAACCGCGCACCTCGCCCCCGGCGGTGGTGCCGGTAAAGGGTTCGCCGGTGACGTTGATCCGCGAGTCCGGTGCGGGCCGCGCGACCGGGTTCCACCAGTCGGTTCCGGCCGCCGAACTCGGCGCCGGGCCGAGGACTGTGGCCAGCACGAGGAGAAGCAACGACACGACGGTGACGTGTCTGCGGCGGTTCGGGCGTCGTGGAGCCATGGTCGTTACCCACGTCCCTCGGTCGGCGGGATGGCACGGTCGACGAGCCCGGCCCTTGTGGGACCGCTACTGACGGGTTGTCATGACCGGCGCGAGATATGCGACGAGGATGGCCAGCGGCGCATGGGACGTCAAGAGCCGTGCGCACTGGAGCCGTTGAGCAGTCGTGGTGCACCTGTGGCCCGGTCGCCGGACGTCTGCGGCGACCGGGCCACAGGCCGATGTCAGGTGTCGGGGCACTCCTTCCACGCCAGGTGGTAGATGGTGCTGATGTCCCCGTCGGTGGAGTCCATCGTCATGAAGCTGGTCTTGGCCGGGTCCGAGCTGCCCGCGCTGACCCGCAGCTCGGTGTTGATGTTGAAGTTGCGCTGGACACCGCACGGCGCCCAGACCAGCTGGGCCCAGTCGGTGGTGTCGGTGGCCTGCCAGTTGTCGTTGTAGGGGCCGCGGAAGGCGTGGTTCCTGAACTCGGTGTTCGGAGAGCCCTGGAAGTAGTACGAGGCCCGCTGGACGCTGCTGGCGCCCGACTGGAGCGCGGCGAAGCCGCGGTAGTCGGCGCTGGCGATGGCGTACGTGAAGCCCTGCGGCACATGCACGATCAGGTTGAGCTGGCAGTTCTTGCGGAACGCCGTCGGGTCGGAGTCGCCGCCGACCTGGGCGAGGTAGTCGCTGTAGGTCACCGTGAAGGCGGTGTTGTCCGGTGAGACGGCGACAGCGGCGGTGCCCTGCGGGCAGCCGGAGCCGTTCACCGTGGCGACCTTGATGACGATGCGGTCCGGGGGCGGGTCGACGATCCCGGTCGACGGGTCCTGTGCGGGTACGGCGGTGGCGAGCAGCGCGCCTATCGCGCTGCTCAGGAGCAGGCCGGCAGCCATGGTTCTCCCATCTGTGCGCTTCTGGTTTCGGGGGGTGGCAACCACGATGGTTCAGCGATGGTTTGGTCATGAACATGACAAGAAAGCCACTGTGCATGCCCATGCGGAGCCGATCGCGCCCCCGACCTGGGGGAAACTGTGAACACACTGTGAAGGTCGGGAGCGCTCGCATCGTAGGGGGTGGGGGATCGGGCGGCCAGGGCTGTATCCGGCCATCCCTGCCCCCCTGCTTCCCCCTCTACGGGCGGGCGGTCGGCAGCGCCGAAGTACCGGTAACGGACATGACGATGGAGTAGAGAGTGGTGTCGGCGGCGATGAACATGCGGTTCCGTTTGGCGCCGCCGAAGCGGATGTTGGCGACGGTGTCGGGGACCAGGAGGCGGCCGAGAAGGGTGCCGTCGGGGTCGTAGCAGTGCACGCCGCCGTCCATGGCCGCTGCCCAGAGCCGGCCCTGGTCGTCGAAGCGGATGTTGTCGAAATTGCCGATCGCGCACTCGGTGAAGACGCTGCCGTCGCCGAGGGTGCCGTCGTCGTGGACGTCGAAGACGCGGATGTGGTTGGCCCGGCTGTCCGAGACGTACAGCTGCCGTTCGTCGAGGGAGAAGACGAGGCCGTTGGGGCCACTGAAACCGTCGGCGACCAGCCGCACCTCGCCGGTGCCGGGGTCCACACGGTAGACGTTGCGGGCACCGATCTCGCTCTCGGCGCGGTGCCCCTCGTAGTCGGTGCTGATCCCGAAGTCGGGGTCGGAGAACCAGATCGAGCCGTCGGACTTCACGGCGGCGTCGTTCGGGCTGTTGAGCCTCTTGCCCTGGAAGCGGTCGGCGATCACGGTGACCGATCCGTCGTGCTCGGTGCGGGTGACGCGGCGGTTGCCCTGCTCACAGGTGATGAGGCGACCCTCGTTGTCCAGGGTGTTGCCGTTGGGGTGACCGGCGGGTGAGCGGAAGACGCCGACCGTGCCGGTGGTCTCGTCCCAGCGGAGCAGGCGGTCGTTGGGGATGTCGCTCCACACCAGGTACCGCCCGGCCGGCACGTAGACCGGGCCCTCGGCCCAGCGGCAGCCGTCGAAGAGGCTCTCCAGCTTCGAGTCGCCCGCGTGGCATCGGCCCGTGCGGAACCGGTCATCGAGGATGTCGTACAACTGCGGTCGCTCGCCGGGCATGTCGCCGTCCTCGTTCTCGTCATCGTCATCGTCAGCGATCCGGATGTTGATCTGGCCGATCCTCACTATGCAGAACGGCTGGCGGGGCGTCATCCGCCGGACGGCTGTCGAAGTCGACGTCCGGAGCGAGCACTGACGTCGACCGCTCGGCTGTCCGTACCCGGCCGACGGGCATCCGGTGCGCCTCACCCTGGACTGGGAGGAGAACGCCATCGACGGCGAGGCCGCGTACGCCATCAGTGCGTACCGGCCGCTCGCGGAGCTACGGCGAACTCGGGGTGGGGCCCATTCCCCGCAGCTGCCGGACGGTGCCGCCGAGCTTCGTGCGGAACGACTCGAGCATCTCCGGCTTCGCGCTGACCACCCACCGCGAGCCGACGAGGTACTTCCCGCCGTACACGCTCGCCGAGTCCAGCCACGTCTCCTTGTACTTCTCCTCGGGGAAGGTGGTGATGAGGTAGTCGGCCTTCGGGGTGTGGCACAGGCCCTGGCGGAGCTGTTCCGCCTCGATGCGGATCGTCGCCTTGCATCCGGTCAGGCCGGCGATCACCTCCACCTTGGCCGGTGCGACCACTCCGGCCGCCGGGGCGGCGGAGACCTCCGACGGCTTGGCGCCCCCGTCCACCCGGTCCGCACCGCCGCTGCAGGCCGTGGCCAGCGGAAGCACCGCCAGGCTTCCGACGATGACTGCGCCCCTGCCGGTCGCGAAGGGCAAGCTTCGGCCGCCGGGACCTCGCCGCTGCTGCTGGGGCACTTCGCCTCTCCATATGCGTGCCGATGCTGTCGTACTCGACCCGGGATACGGATGAAAGGCGAGGGTTGTTCAATGCGGTGACCACCCCCGCTTGTCGCACATAATGTGCAGGTAAGATTTTCAAGCAACAGGGGTGTGAGGCTGATGTCGACCCGTCGAATAAGAGGTGCCGCCTTCGCGGCGGCGGTGCTGGCCGGGGTCGCCGCCTGTTCCGCACCCAGCGAGGGTGGGAGCGGCGGCAGTCCGGCCGAGTCCGTCGTGATCGGCGTGCCCTCCGAGCCGAACACGCTCAGCCCGCTGCTCGGCTACGGCAAGGACGGCAACTCCAAGATCTTCGACGGGCTGCTCGCCCGGGACGCCGACCTGAGGCTGAAGCCCGCTCTGGCGACGTCGCTCCCCCAGGTCGCCGACGACGGCCTCACCTACACCTACTCCCTGCGCGAGGGCGTGAAGTTCAGCGACGGCGAACCCCTCACGGCGGCCGACGTGGTCTTCACCTACCAAACCGTCCTGAACGAGAACACCAACAACACGGCCAGGAGTGAACTGGACGCCGTCAAGGACGTCCGGGCGAGCGGTGACGACAAGGTCGTCTTCACGCTGAAGTACCCGTACGCGCCCTTCGCCGGGCGCACGGTGCTGCCCATCGTCCCCGAGCACATCGCCGGCAAGCAGGACCCCAACACCGGCTCCTTCAACACCGAACCGGTCGGCACGGGACCGTACGTCCTCTCCTCCTGGAGCAAGGGCGAGAAGCTCACCTTCAAGGCCAACCCGGACTACTGGGGCGGCGCGCCCAAGGTGAAGACGTTCACCATGGCGATCATCGCGGACGACAACGTACGCGCCACCCGGCTGCGCTCCGGCGATCTGGACGGCGCGGTCCTGCCGCCCAACCTCGCCGCCACCTTCAAGAGCGACGAGGGCACGAAGTCGTACGAGGCGAGGTCCTACGACTTCCGTACCGTCACCCTGCCGACGGCCGGCAAGGTCACCGGCGACCGCGCGATCCGGCAGGCGCTCGATGCCGCCGTGGACCGGAAGGCCATGGTCGACAAGGTCCTCGACGGCGCGGGCACACCGGCGTACGGGCCGCTGCCCGTGGACGATCCCTCGTTCGCCAAGGGCATCGAACGCACGCAGGACCTGGACAGGGCCGGGCGGATCCTCGACGAGGCGGGGTGGAAGACCGGCAAGGACGGTATCCGCGAAAAGGGCGGGGTGCGGGCCGCGTTCACGCTCCTCTACCCGTCCGGCGACAAGGTCCGCCAGGACCACGCCCTCGCCTACGCCTCCGACGCCAAGAAGGCCGGCATCGCGGTGACGGTGGAGAGCGCCACCTGGGAGGTCATCGAGCCGCGGATGAAGGACACCGCGGTCCTCGCGGGCTTCGGCAGCATCGGCGACCCCGACTTCGGCCTCTACACCCTGCTGCACTCCTCGCTCGCCGGCGACGGCTTCAACAACATGGCCCGCTACGACAACCCGGTCGTGGACCAGGCGCTCGACACCGGCCGCCGCACCCAGGCACCGGACCAGCGGAAGGCCGCGTACGAGAAGCTCCAGCGCGAGCTCGTGAAGGACCCCGGCTACACGTTCCTCACTCACATCGACCACCTCTACGTGCTGGCGGACCGCTGGGACGGGCTGACCACCCAGCTCGAACCGCACGAGCACGGCTTCGCCAGCGGGCCCTGGTGGAACATCGAGGACTGGCAGCCCAAGAAGTGACGCCCCTGCCCTGGGGAGCGATGGCACGCCTGGCGGGACGGCGGACCCTGTTCGCCGTCCCCGTCCTCCTCGTCGTGACCTTCGGCGTGTTCGCCATCGCCGCCGCATCCCCCTTCGACCCCGTCAAGGCTTACGCCGGCACGGCCGCGCTCGGTGCCGACCAGGAGACCCTGGACCGGCTGCGCGACAACCTCGGTGTGGACCAGTCCTTTCCCGCCCGCTGGTGGGAGTGGCTGACCTCCGCGCTCAGTGGTGACCTGGGCCACTCCAGCGTGCTGCGGCAGCCGGTGGCCCAGGTGATCGGCGAGCGGCTGGTGTGGTCCTCGCTGCTCTGCGCGGTCGCGTTTGCCGTGGCCGTGCTCGCCGGCACGCTGCTCGGGGTGCTCGCCGCCCGCCGTCCCGGGTCCATGCTCGACCGGGCCGTCACCTCGCTCGCGTACACCCTGGAGGCCGCGCCGGTCTTCTGGATCGCCCTGCTCGCCGTCTGGCTGTTCGCGCTGCAGCTCGACGTCCTGCCGGCGGGCGGGCTGACGGACACCGGCAGTGAACAGGTCACCGCGGGACAGGTCGCGAGCCATCTCGTCCTGCCCGCCGGTGTGCTGGCCGTGTCCCAACTGCCGTGGTTCGCCCTCTACGTACGGCAGGGGGTCGGCGACGCGCTGGCGGAGGACCCGGTCCGTGGCGCCCGCGCCCGGGGACTGAGCGAACGCACCGTCCTGCTCGGGCACGCCCTGCGCTCGGGACTGCTGCCGGTGCTGACCCTGATCGGCTCCCGTGTCCCCGAACTCATCACCGGAGCACTGCTGGTGGAGAGTGTCTTCAGCTGGCCGGGCATCGCCGCGGCCACCGTCGAGGCGGCAACCGCCGTCGACTTCCCGCTGCTCGCCGCCCTGACCACGCTCGCCACCGCCGCGGTCCTCGTCGGCAACCTGCTCGCCGACCTGCTGTACGGCCTGTTCGACCCGAGGGTGAAGCTCAGTGACATGTGACGTTGGTGACTTCCATGGCTGACACCGCAGTTGAGAAAGGGACACGGCGGCCCGGCGTCGCATGGCGCTCCGCCGGTACCGCCGCGCGCCGCTCGACCCGCACCCTGCGTGTGCGGGTCTCCGCCGCGCTGGTGGCCCTGACGGTGCTCGCCGTCCTGCTCGTCCCGCCGCTGGTGCAACTCGACCAGCAGGCCGTCGATCTGGCCGCCAAGCTGCGACCGCCGTCCTGGGCACACCCCTTCGGCACCGACGACGTCGGCCGGGACCTGTTGCTGCGCTGCGTGTACGGCCTGCGGGTCTCGCTGCTCGTCGGCGTGGCCGCGGCGCTGACGGCGACCGTGGTCGGCATCGCCGTCGGGGCCACCGCCGGGGCCCTGGGTGGCTGGGTCGACCGGGGCGTCATGCGTGTGGTCGACACCGTCGCGTCGGTACCCCACCTGCTGCTGGGCATCTTCATCGTCGCCATGTTCCGGCCGGGGGTCTGGCCGGTGGTCGTCTCGGTCGCCCTCACCCACTGGCTGTCGACGGCGCGCATCGTCCGCGCCGAGGTCCTCTCCCTGCGCTCCCGCCCGTACATCGACGCCGCCGTCTCCTCGGGCGCCTCGCGGTGGCGGGTGGCGGTACGGCACCTGCTGCCCGGTGTGCTGCCCCAGGCCGCGCTCGCCGCCGTGCTGATGGTGCCGCACGCCATGTGGCACGAGTCGGCCCTGTCCTTCCTGGGGCTGGGGCTGCCCACGCACACGGCGAGTCTGGGCACTCTCATCCAGACCGCGCGGGGCTCGCTGCTGGCCGGGCAGTGGTGGCCGACCCTCTTCCCCGGACTGTTCGTCATCGTGCCCACCCTCGCCATCGCCGGGCTGGCCGGCGCCTGGCGTGAGCGGATCAACCCGCGCCGCCGATCGGAGCTGATGCTGTGACCGAGCGCCTGCCCCAGCAACTGGACGGGGAACGCCTCAACGACCGGCCGGGCAAGCGCCGGCGCGGCCGGGCGAGGGAACGCCTCAACGACCGGCCGAGCGCCTGTCGGAGCAAGCGACCGAAGGCGCACCTCAACCTCCCGCCGGGCGAACGCCCGAGCGGCCGGCCGAGGGAAGGCCTGAGCGGCCCGTCGAGCGACCGCCCGTTCTGTCGGTGCGCGGCCTGTCGGTGCGGTTTCTCATGCCTGGCGGGCGTCGCGTCGCCGCCGTCAGCGACGCGCACTTCGATGTGGCGGCCGGCGAGTGCCTGGCGCTGATCGGCGAGAGCGGCTGCGGCAAGTCCGTGCTCGCCTCCGCCCTGCTCGGTCTGCTCCCGGCCAACGCCCAGACCGCGGGCGAGGCCCGGCTCGGCGACCTCGATCTGCTGTCCGCCGACGAACGGACCCTCGCCCGCCGGGTGCGGGGCCGCCTGATCGGGCTCATCCCGCAGAGCCCGGCCGCACACCTCACGCCCGTCCGTTCCATCCGGTCCCAACTGGAGGAGACCGTCGCGGAACTGACCGGCGTCCGGGGCCGGGCCGCCCTGCGCTCGGCCGCCGAGACGGCCGCCGAGCGTGCGGCGTTCCCCCTGGACCATCTCGACCGCTACCCGCACCAGCTCTCCGGCGGCCTCGCCCAGCGCGCCGCCACCGCGCTCTCCCTCGTCGGCGACACGCCACTGCTGCTCGCCGACGAGCCGACGACGGGGCTGGACCGCGACCTGGTGCACCGTACGGTCGACGAGCTGCGTCGCCACATCGACAGCCCGGACGCGGCGCACAGTGGCGGACGCGCACTGCTGATGATCACCCACGACCTGGCGGCAGCCGAACGCATCGCCGACCGGATCGCCGTCATGTACGCCGGCCGCATCGTCGAAATCGCCGACGCCACGGCCTTCTTCGGCTCGGCCGGCCCACGCCACCCCTACAGCCGCGGCCTCCTCCAATCCCTCCCCGACCGTGCCTTCACCCCCATTCCCGGCCTGCCCCCGGAACTCGGCAACCTCCCCGACGGCTGCGCCTTCGCCGCCCGCTGCGACCGGGCCACCGACACCTGCGCCGCTCTGCCGCCCCTGACCGAAGCCGTCGCCTGCCACCACCCCCTCGCAGGTCACGCCCCGGACGAGTCGCAGCCCGCCGCACCGGCCACGGAGGACATCCGTGCTTGAACTACGCGCCATCACCGCCGGATACGACCGTCACGCACCCGTCGTACGGAACGCCTCCCTGACCATCGCGCCCGGCGAGGCCGTCGGCCTGCTCGGCCCCAGCGGCTGCGGCAAGTCCACCCTCGCCCGCGTCACCGCCCTCCTGCACCGCCCCGACTCCGGAACGCTGCTCCTGGACGGCGCACCCGTACGGCACTGGCGTCACCGCGCATCCCGTGAGCTGCGCACCGCCTTCGGCGTCGTCTTCCAGCAACCCCGGCTCTCCGCGGACCCCCGGCTGAGGCTCACCGACCTGATCGCGGAGCCCCTGCGCGCCACCGGCCGCCGCGAGGAGATACCCGAGCGAGTCGCCGAGCTGGCCACCACCGTCGGCCTCACCCCTGACCTGCTTCGCCGACAACCCCACGAAGTCAGCGACGGCCAGCTCCAACGCGCCTGTCTCGCCCGCGCCCTTGTTCTGCGTCCCCGCTGGCTGGTGTGCGACGAAATGACCGCGATGCTCGACGCCTCCACCACCGCTGCCCTGGTCGCCGTCGTCGAGGACTACCGCGCCACCACCGGCGCGGGCCTGCTCGCCGTCGGCCACGACCGTACGCTCCTGCACCGCTGGTGCGACCGGACGGTCCCCTGGGAGACGGTGTGCGGTGAGGAGCCGATGCCCGTGGGCACGCCGCACTCCACCGGCCCCTGAATCCCCACGTGTGACACACGGCACATTCATGGATCGGGAAGGGCCGGAACCCGGGGGCGGTTCGGGCCGACTGCTCTTGCTGGGAGGTGCGTCTGTGACGACGGGTCGGAGTGGGACCGGGACGGCTGCCGAGGTGGGCGATGTGCAGGCGGGCGGCGCCTTGACCGCGCTGCTGACCTGCGCCATGGCCTTCTCGATGATGCAGTTGTTCCTGCTGGGGGCCCTGGGCCCGCGGCTGGTGGACGAGCTCGGCGTCTCCCCCACCGTGCTGGGGCTGACGACGACCGTCGGCTTCGCGACGGCGACCGTGCTGTCGCCCGTCGGCGGCCGGGTGGTGGACCGGGTAGGGCCTCGTCGGTGTCTGATCGCGCTGCTGGCGGTGTCGGCGCTGGCGCTGGCGCTCGTCGGTGCGGCGCCCGGCGCCGGTTTCCTGCTGGCGGCGGTCGCGCTCGGCGGGCTGCCGCAGGCGCTGGCCAACCCGGCCACGAACAAGGCGATCCTGGCCGTCGTACCGCCTGCCCGGCGCGGCTCGGTGACGGGGATGAAGCAGTCGGGGGTGCAGCTCGGAGCGTTCGCGGCCGGTCTGCCGCTCGCCGCGCTCGCCGGCCTCGCGGGGTGGCGGGGAGCGGTGTGGACGGCGGCGGGTGCCGCGCTCGTGGCGGCCGTGTGGGCGGCACGTGTGCTGCCCGGCGACCCGCCCGCGAAGTCCACCCCGGCGGCCTGGGTGCCGCGCGGCATGATCGCCTGGCTGATGGTCTTCTCGCTGCTGCTCGGCTGCGGTATCGCTTCCGTGAACACCTATCTGGCGCTGTACGGCGCTCAGCGGCTCGGCCTAGGCCCGACCGCGGCGGGCGCGCTGGTGGCCGTGCTGGGCGTGGCCGGGATCGCCGGGCGGGTCGGCTGGTCGAAGGTCG